>CAZVRM010000361.1:0-1085 GCA_964629605.1 uncultured Oscillospiraceae bacterium | reverse complement strand
TGCTGTGCCTTCTGGTGGGTGTGGTGGCCATCATCACCGCCATGACCATCTTCTTTAAGGTGCAGACCTTCACCCTCACCGGTGAGACACGCTACAGCAAGGAGCATATCGTTGCGGCCACCGGTCTGGAGCCGGGGGATAATCTGGTGCTGTTCGACAAGTTTTCCATCATCGACCGGATTTTCGATGCCTGTCCTTATCTGGACACCGTACAGATGCGGCGGCGCTATCCCGACCGGGTGGAGATCATCGTCACCGAGTGCGTGGCGGTGGCGGTTATCGAGGATGAAAAGACCGAAATCCCCGATCCCGATGACGAGACCCAGATGGTCACTGTGGGCGGCACCGGCCGCTGGCTCATTGATCGAAACGGCAAACTTCTGGAAAAAACTCCCTCTTCCACACCCACTGATCTTACCAGAATTTATGGTGTGACCCTCAAGGATCCCCAAATCGGAAAATATGTTGAATTTTTGCAGGAAGATCTTAAAAAACCCTTGTTTTTGTTATTGAATACTGCGGAAGATGATGGTATACTACAAGATATAGGTGGAATGGATTTTTCCAAACAATACGATATTCGCTTTAATTACCTGGAAAGATTTACCGTTGAGATCGGCTCTACCGAGGATCTGGACAAAAAATTGCGGTATCTGCATACCATCATCCAGGACAAACTGGGCACCAATGCCCGGGGCACGCTGGATCTTTCGGATGTTCAGACGGCACGATTTATTCCCACAACAGACTGAAGTTGACATAATGGAGGGTACACCATGGGTTTTGCTTTTGAATATGGCTCTGATACAACTGTTGCCATCCGCGTAGTAGGCGTGGGCGGCGGCGGCGGCAACGCCGTCAATCGAATGATCACCGGCGGCGTCCGGGGCATCGATTTCGTTGCCATCAATACGGACAAGCAGTGTCTGAATTATTCCGCTGCCACCATGAAGCTGCAGGTGGGCGACAAGATCACGCGCGGCCTGGGCGCAGGCGGTAAGCACGAGATGGGGCGTAAGGAGGCTCAGGAGAGCGAGGATGAGATCCGCAAGTTCATTACTGAGGATGACAGTACCACTGTGGAG
>CAZVRM010000360.1:0-1100 GCA_964629605.1 uncultured Oscillospiraceae bacterium | reverse complement strand
ATCGGTCAGCACCATGGGTCGCTTTTCACCAGTCTCCTCCTCGATCTGGCTCTTTTCCAGCTTGAACTGGCAGTTGGGCATTTTATCCTCCGGTTTATCGCCGGGCCAGCTGAGCTTGACGCACTCTTTAAAGGTTTTTGGTTTGTCATCTACAAAGTTGATACAGCACTTGCCGGTACGCAGAATGTTCTGAGCGGTATTGGAGGAATTGCGGCAGGACAGCAGCATGGCATAGAAATCCTTGCCGGCCACATAATAGGGCTGCACCAGAGAATAGGGTCCCAGCGTGGTGCTTCCATCCTCACACAGTGTGCTGATAACCACCGTTGGCATGGGAAAATACAGCGAAGTCTGGTAGAAATTGTCTACGATACGCAAATTTTCAAAGCTGGACATAAAATCTCCTTAAATAATTTTTTGCAACACTGACAACAGTTGCTCAAAAGGCACTTGTTGGATCGTCCAGGTAAGCATGGCTTCGGCAATAAAATCAGCCGTGAACGTATCGTCACAAAGGCTGCGCAATGGTTTTGCAAGCTGCTCCCGCAGCATTCCATGATAATCGCCCATGGTTTTGCCAAAACGAGAACCAGCCTCCCGATCGCAAAAAACACCGTTGTGCAGCTGCAAAAAGATCGTCAGCTGATCATACATACAGCGCAGGATCTCCTTTTCTGCCCCAGACGCTTGCGCACACGCATCAATGGCTTCCATGCATTTTTGCCAGTCCTCCAGCATAAACGCCGCCAGCAGGGCGTCTTTGGAGGGAAAATAATTGTAAACCGTTCCTACTCCGACGCCGCAGGCCGCGGCCACCGAACGGATGGTCATCGCGGAATAGCCGTTCTGTGTTGTTTGTTGTCTGGCTTCTTCCATTAGGCGCTCTCTAAGATTTTCAATCATTTTCGGCATAGCCTCTCCCCTTTTTATGAACGCGTTCACTTAACTACAATATAGACATCTTTTTCGTTCATGTCAAGGAAACAACAAAAAAACCTGCAGTCGTTTGACTGCAGGTTTTCTCGTGGAGGTGCCACCCAGATTTGAACTGGGGAATAAAGGTTTTGCAGACCTTTGCCTTACCACTTGGCCATGGCACC
>CAZVRM010000359.1:0-1140 GCA_964629605.1 uncultured Oscillospiraceae bacterium | reverse complement strand
TATCAGGAGGGATCACGATGCAGCGGAAACTGACACCGGGAAAATTGTTAAACGAAAAAGGTCATCTTTGCCAAAGCGGTTACGCCACTTCTCTGGTGAAAGAGTATCAACGACAGGATATTAAAGCCCCGGCCTTTCGCATCAAGGAATGGGATTATTACCTGATTTACAACGACCGTTTCGCCATCGCGCTGACGATGGATGACAACGCTTATATGAGTATGCTCAGCGCATCATTTCTTGATTTTACCGTTCCTGAAGAAACCACCGTCAGCCCCATGGGAATCATGCCTATGGGCAAGGTGGGTCTCCCCTCTTCCAGCGTTTCTGGTGTTAGCCATTTGAAATTGACGGACAAAAAGACACCTGCCGAGTTTACCTTCACCGTAGAAAACGGCGTGCGCAAACTGCAGTGCAAGATGGAGAATTTCAAAAACGGTAAACCCTTCATTTGCGATATTTCATTGATCGAAGAGCCTCGGGACAGTATGGTTATCGCTACTCCCTTCCCCAATGCACCCAAAGCCTTTTATTACAATCAGAAAATCATAGGAATGCGTGCCTCCGGTTCGTTTTCGGTAGATGGAAAGCTGTATCCGCTGAATCCCGACGAAACGTTTGGCCTGTTGGACTGGGGACGTGGTGTTTGGACCTATGAAAACACCTGGTACTGGGGCGCAGGACACGGCGTGGTGGACGGTCATGTGGTGGGCTTTAACATTGGCTATGGTTTTGGTGACACCTCTGCCGCCAGTGAAAACATGATTTTTGTGGATGGCATTGCACACAAATTAGAGGGTGTGTCCTTCAACATTCCTAAGACGAAAGACGGAAAAGACGATTTTATAAAGCCTTGGACGTTTACATCCACCGATGGTCGTTTTAAGATGGACTTTCTCCCAATAATCGATCGAGCATCCTGCACCGATGTGAAGCTGATCTGCAGTGACCAGCATCAGGTGTTTGGAAAATTCACCGGCAAAATGATTTTGGATGACGGAACGGAAATTCGTCTGAAAGACTTTATGGGCTTTGCAGAAAAAGTACATAACAAATGGTAAGAAAAAAGAGCGGCGAAAGCCGCTCTTCAGTCTGTCGAAAAAGACCGATTCTCAAACAACGAGAATCGGTCTTTTCACC
>CAZVRM010000358.1:0-1238 GCA_964629605.1 uncultured Oscillospiraceae bacterium | reverse complement strand
GACTATCGGTGCTGTCGGGTTGCTCCAGCCCGTCCACCACGAAGACAACATCGCTGCTTTCATCCAGCTGTGCCAAGGTCTGGAGATAGACCTTTCCGAGTTCTTCGCCTCGCCCCTGTTCCACGAAACTAATCTTGAACCTTAAAAGCACCGATGCAGACTACATCGGTGCTTTTGTTCGTATTCGTGATTCGTTTATGATGTAGGGTTAATGTGGGGAGGAACTTTCCCAAACGGCTATTCTTTGTTATTAGTGGTATAAACTTTATGAGTTTCACATTCTGAGTTTGAGATAAAACAACAATGCCCACACTGCCTTTTGTACATCATGGGCATTTTCTGACCACATTTTTAGCCACAGACGGCGTTGGAACACATGGATAATAAGTGGTCAAAGATGTTCACAAAGCAAGTAAAATCGAGTTAAAACCGCTAAAAAGCATCAAAAATCACACGAAAAATGTTCGTAGGTCTTTTTGATTATGGCATCGCAATACAATTACAGCAGGTTCTGCGGATTAAAGGCCAAAAACAGGCCGGAGAAACCGATGGATACGGTGGAGTACAGCTTGATGAGGATGCTGAGAGCAGAACCAGCAGTATCCTCGAAAGGATCGCCTACCGTATCGCCAGCTACAGCAGCCTTATAGCACGCAGAGCCCTTGCTGCCGCGATGACTGGCCGCGATGCGCTTCTTGACGTTGTCCCGGGCACTGCCGGTGTTGGACATAGAGACAGCTATGGCAAAGCCCCGCCCGACAGAACCATCACGCAGGCGGGGCCAAGAATGACGGCGGTGATCGGGGGGCGATAACAGTCAGAACCGCAGGAGCTTCCATTTTAGGGCGCACACCTTTCGTGCACAGAGAGTCGCAGGTTGCATAGTCGGAGTCGGTTTTACATTCCATGATACCGGTAATTTCCGGAAGCTGGCGGTGAACCTCCACTACGATGGATTGGGCAACTTTCTGCACAGCGCTCATGGTAAAGACGGAGAACACAGAGCTCAGCATAGCGCCGATGAGCACGTTGGGGCAGTGAGGGTAGAATTATTGGGTCTACAGCGCTTTCCATTTTAAAGCTACCCTCTTTACCCTTTTTCCAAAGCTAACACCGGTAGCCCAACTTGCTTTCTTCCATCATGAAATTTCTCTCTTACAGGTACATTTTTTCATAAGCCGCCCGGATGTCGGCAGGCACCAGTGCGCCGCCGGTTGCCCAGGCGATGTGGGTGGAAT
>CAZVRM010000357.1:0-1266 GCA_964629605.1 uncultured Oscillospiraceae bacterium | reverse complement strand
GCTTCTGGGTGTTCCCCAAAAATCAGGGCTTTTCGGGGATCCCGAGTGATTTTATACGCAGCGGGCAAGTGAATTGCCCCGTTGCGGGACGCGCGGACTCCCGCGCGACGAAGTCACCCGGTAAAACCGGCAGCTTCAATTATTCCTCTTCGGCCACGATAGCAATATGCAGCTCGTCCAGCTGCTTCTGGGTGACTTCGGAGGGAGCATCCATCATCACGTCCTGAGCCTTCTGGTTCATGGGGAAGGTGATGACCTCGCGGATGGACTCCTCGCCGGTGAGCAGCATGACCATACGGTCAATGCCGGGGGCGCAGCCGGCGTGGGTGGGAGCGCCATAGGTGAAGGCATTATACATGGCGGGGAACTTGGCCTTCACGTCCTCTTCGCCCAGACCCACCATCTGGAAGGCCTTGATCATGATCTCGGGGCTGTGGTTACGGACAGCGCCGGAAGCAGACTCATAACCGTTGATGACCAGGTCGTACTGGTTGGCGTTGATGGCCAGCAGCTTCTCGATGTCGCCTTCGGCCTCCAGCAGAGCCTCCATACCGCCCTGAGGCATGGAGAAGGGATTGTGGCAGAACTCCAGCTGGCCGGACTCCTCGCCGATCTCGTACATGGGGAAGTCCACGATCCAGCACATGGCGTACTGATCCTCGTCGAAGTGACCGGGGACGCGCTTACCCAGCATATTGCGGACAACGCCGGCGGTCTTCTGGGCGGCCAGCTTCTTGCCGGCGGCCATGCAGACGAAGGAGCCGGGCTTCAGACCCAGAGCGGCCTTGAAGGCCTCCTGGCGCTCCAGCAGGAACTTGGAGATACCGCCGGTCAGGTTGCCGTTCTCGTCCACCTTGACCCAGCAGACCTTATTGCCGGTCTGCACTTCCACGTCGGCCAGCAGCTTGTCGATCCACTTACGGGCCTGGTTGAAGTCATGGACCACAACGGCCTTGACGCAGGGGCTGTCAAAGGGACCAAAGCCGCAGCCCTGAACCACTTCGGTCACATCCTGCAGCTCCAGATCCACGCGCAGGTCGGGCTTGTCGGAACCGTAGCGCTCCATAGCCTCGTTGAAGGGGATGCGGCGCAGGGGAGCCTGAGACACACGCTCATACTTGCCCAGTTCCACGAACATGGGGATCAGAACATCCTCAAGGGTGCTGAGCACGTCATCCTGGGTGGCGAAGGCCATTTCCATATCCAGCTGATAGAACTCGCCGGGGGTACGGTCAGCACGGGCATCCTCGTCACGGAAGCAGGGTG
>CAZVRM010000356.1:0-1290 GCA_964629605.1 uncultured Oscillospiraceae bacterium | reverse complement strand
GAAAAAGACCGATTCTCAAACAACGAGAATCGGTCTTTTCACCATACAGGGGAGAAAAAAGGAGTAAATGTGGGCAAAGCAAGGAGCTTTCCAGCTCCATATTGCCAGCTTTTTGAGATTCATCGCAGCATATTTTAGCCTCACCCAGCCTGTTACCCGGGTCAGACCTCGGCGGTGCGTATATCGCATTCCGTGCTTCTCTTTGGCATCGGCAAATACGCGCTCTATAGTTTCTTTTCGTCTGGCATATAGATCTTTGCCGACCTCTGTCTTTCGCAGTTGTTCCACTAAATCAAGGCTCTCTTGCCAAATATGCGTTTGCAAGACCTTTTGTCCGGTTGCATTTGCTCCGCATTGTTCCTGACAAGGGCAATTTCTGCAGATTTTTGGAGTGCTGCGATAAATGCGCTTTCCTTCTTTTGTTGTCGTTGTGTGACGCAGTGTTTCTCCACGGGGACACTGGAAGGTATCAGTTATTTCATCGTATCTATAATCCCAAGGACGGAAACGATCTTTTCTGCCGTTGTTCCGTGTGTAGGGAAGGATTGGAATACGGCCGTCATCCAAAATCTTCTTCGCAATCCATGGTGTTTTATATGCTGCGTCCATGGTCACAAACTTGACATCAGGAAATTGCTCTGTTACATCATCATAAAGCTTATCCCATGCTACACTGTCGTGGATGTTTCCGGCCGTTACGTGAACACCCATTACGACTCCATGTTTGTCGCACGCCGTGTGTGCTTCAAAGGCAAACTGCCTCTCATGTTCGCCTTTTACAAACAAGCCGCTGTCCGGATCGGTGGTAGATACCGTGCGCTCTACGGCTCCTCCGCCATGCTCGTCATCATCGTTGTCTTTTTCTATCGGTTTCTTACCCAGCTTTTCTCGCTCCGCATTTACTTCCTTATACAGCTGTTCCGCATATACCTTGGTTGTTTTCTTTACTTGCTCTTTCTGGTACTTCTTTTTGTTTGCTGATGCTTTTATATGGGTTCCGTCGATGTAGATCTCGGTGGGGTCTACCATTCGGTTATTGATTAATTTGTTGAGGATGTGCTCAAATATTTCCTCGCACACTTCAGGTGGAAACCGCTTGCAAAATGCGTAACTCACGGTGCTGAAATGCGGGATTTCTTCCAGTAAATCATATCCCAGAAACCACCGGAATGACAAAGTATCGCTAATTCGTTCGTGGGTTTGCCGGAGGGATGGAATTCCGTAAAGATGTTCAAGCAGTGCCATTTTTATCAGGACAACCGGGTCTATTCCAGGTCGTCCATTGTCGGC
>CAZVRM010000355.1:0-1420 GCA_964629605.1 uncultured Oscillospiraceae bacterium | reverse complement strand
ACAGGTGGTCTTACCGGTACCACGGGTGCCGGTGAACAGATATGCATGGCTGGTGCGGCCCGACGCAACCTGATTGCGCAGCGCCGCCGTTACGTGCTCCTGACCGAAGACATCGTCAAAGGTCAGGGGCCGCCATTTGCGGTAAAGTGCCAGATGCTGTTCCACAAACAGACCTCCTTTGCATAAAGCCTCCCCTGTGGAAGGGGTGCTGAACGAAGAAAAGCGGAGGGGCTGCAGACAACCGCAATCCCTCAGTCTCGCGTTCGCTCGCCAGCTCCCTTTCACAAGGGAGCCAAAGCGGAATTTCTGATTAAAAAACGGCTGCCCGCCTGCAGGCAAATCCCCGCCCTCATCAGTCCCATGGCAGCCCCGGCCGGTTGGCCGCGGCACTCACGAATTGCCGCTTAATGCTGCTCGGTTCCCCGCCTGACATGGTTCACGGCCTCGCGCTGCGCGGGACCGGCCGGGACTGCCACAGGGCTGATGAGACGGAAAGGGGACTCTGACCTGTCAAAGGCGCAACAGCCGTTTCCATTTTTTCGTTACCGTACTATTATATACGAAGATTTTCAAAAAAGCAACTGATTAATCCATCAAATCGGAATTTTTCACGTCGGCAATCAGCATATGACCGGGGGCGTGGGTGATGGCAAAGGGAGGACAGGTGTTCATCACCACCGACTGGGGGGTGACACCGCAGGGCCAGAACACCGGGATCTCGCCCTCCTTGATGGTGACCATATCGCCGAAATCGGGACGATCCAGACGATGGATACCGATCTTTTCAGGCTCGCCGATGCAAACGGGCGCGCCGTGGACGCGGGGCATCCGGGTGGTGACTTCGGCGGCAACCTTGGCCTGCTCGGGGGTCATGGGGCGCATACTCACCACCATCTTGCCGGAAAACTCGCCGTAGGGGGCGCAGGAAATGTTGGTGCGGTACATGGGCACGTTGCGGTCTTCCTCAATGTGGCGCACGGGTACACCGGTCTGCTGAAGCGCCTCCTCAAAGGAGAAGCTGCAGCCGATGAGGAAGGCCACCAGATCGTCGTTCCACAAAGCCTCTACATCCTGGGGCTCCTCCACCAGACAGCCGTCCTTCCAGACGCGATAGCGGGGGAAGTCCCGGGCAAGGTCGATGTCCCGGGCGATGGTTTTCAGATAGCGGCTGCCCTTTTCGCTCTCTTCCAGCACGGGGCAGGAGAAGGGATTGCGCTTGGCAAACTCCCGGAAATCGGCGGCCTCCCTGGAGGGCAGCACGATCAGATTGCACTGGGCGTAGCCGGCGCACATACCGGCAGTGGGGCGCACCATGGAATTGTCCCGGAACAGGCGGCGTGCCTGTGCAGGCTCCATGTGGGCGTAATCGGGCAGCTGGAGGGCTTTCCGCAGCTCCCGCAGCACCCGGAGGTTTTCCTCC
>CAZVRM010000354.1:0-1433 GCA_964629605.1 uncultured Oscillospiraceae bacterium | reverse complement strand
GGGAAATGCGTTACAGAATGTTTATTTGCATTTATATCAAATATGTGTTATGATATTTTGGTAACTTTTATTAGGAGTGATCACTTTGAATAGTCCCTTCCATACTGAAGCACCTGAAAAGGTGCGCGAAGTCCCTGCAGTTGCTCCCGCTAAAGCTCACCACGGCGAAGGCCCCCGCGGCATCCTGTTTATGGTGCTGTATATGGCTCTGCTGGTGCTGCTGGTGTTCGGCTGCTACCATGTGTTTTCCAACCCCTTCTCCCATTACCCCTATCACAAGGTCAATCAGGAACTGGTTTCGGACAATACTGCCGGTGATGTGACCGCCGACAGCACCGATTCCACCGAAAACGCCACCATCCTGCAGCCGGTTTCCGAGCTTGCCGCAAACAACGGTGTCAGCGGCACCGCCGTGCCCGGTTGGGATACCGTGGTTGCCACCTTCGAGGGTCATGAGCTGAAGAACCAGGAGTTTATCTACTACTACTGGGATGTGTTCTACAACCTCTACAGCACTTACGGCACGTACTTCTACAGCTACATCGACATGGCGACGCCCTTTGATCAGCAGTCCTTTGACGAGACCCAGACCTGGCATGAGTATCTGTCCTCCATGGCAGTATATACCTGGCACCAGACCAAGCTTCTGTGTCAGGACGCCCAGGCCAACGGCTTCACCTTGCTGCCCGAGGATGAGGAGTACCTCCGCACCAATATCGACCAGCTGGATACCTACGCTGCCGACAACGGCTATGCCAGCGCCGACGCTTACATCCAGAATCTGTTTGACCCCTGCACCGATGTGGCCAGCTATGAGGCCTATAACCGGGATATGCTGCTGGCCAGCTCCTATGCCGACCATCTGTATAATACCATTTACAGTGAGAATTACGATCCCAACGCTCAGGTCAGCTATTGCGTCAACGTGCGCCACATTCTGATCCAGGCCGAGGATGCTTCCAACGCTGAAAGCATGAACGCCGCCAAGGCTCGCGCCGAGGAGCTGTATACCCAGTGGCAGGCCGATCCCACCGAGGATAACTTCATCAATATGGCCGGCACTTACACCGAGGATCCCGGCTCTCAGGGCACCGGCGGTCTGTACGAGGATATTTATCCCGGCCAGATGGTCACCAACTTCAACGACTGGTGCTTTGACGAAAGCCGCCAGCCCGGCGACCACGGCATCGTGGAGACCGAATACGGCTACCACATCATGTACTTTGTGGGCGACAGCGAGACTCCCTACGCCGATCCCAACGCCACCGTTGCCAACGAAAAGTATAACGCCAAGCTGGAAGCCCTGTTCACCCAGGAAGATCCCGAAAATCTGACCAAAAACGCTGTTTTCACCGCAAAAGCCGAATAATCAGAATCGCGGTCAGCCGACCTCCCACAGAACCGTACGTACCGTTCGGTATACGGCTCCTTTC
>CAZVRM010000353.1:0-1517 GCA_964629605.1 uncultured Oscillospiraceae bacterium | reverse complement strand
TAAAAACCAGCCTGCTGTTGGTATTCGGCATGTTCGCCGTGGTCATGGCCATCTGCTGGGGCTGGTTGGGGGACCGATATCTGGTACTGGCCTCCATCTATGCTTGGGGCTTCGGCGATGCTGCTGCCGCCCTGGTGGGCAAGCGGTTTGGCAAGCACAAACTCGCCGGACAGAAAAGCCTGGAGGGCAGCGCCGCCATGTTCGTGACCTCCTGGCTCAGCATCACGGTCATTCTAGCCTGCCGCGGCGGCCTGCACACCGCCGGAGAAATCCTGGTCCCCCTGCTGACCGCCCTGGTCAGCACTCTGGCAGAGTTGTATTCCAGGGACGGCATGGACACGGTCCTCTGTCCCCTTTCCGCCATGGCGGTCCTGCTGCCGCTAATGGAACTGTTTGGAGGTCTTGCATGAACACACAAAAATCCGGCGGCCGCACCCTGCTGTGGTCCGTTATCATGAGTTCCCCCGGCCCTCTGGTGGTGGGCCTCGGCCTGCTGTCAGGCAGGAGTTCCACCCAGCTTGCCGACTTCGTCCGCCGTAGCGCAGAGCTTCTGGCCATTCTTATTGCTTATTTCACTTACATGCGTACCGCGAATGGCTGTGAACCGGAGAAAAAAATCAGAATCGAGCGCTTCTCCAACCTGTTCGTCGGTGCCATGATGTGCCTCGGCGGCGCGATCATGCTGGTCCTGGCGTTTGTTTCCGGCAACTCCGACAAAGGCAACGTGATTCCCGGGTTGGTCATCGCCGTTCTGGGCGTCGCAGCCAATACCATTTTCTGGCGCAAATACACCCGGCTGAATAAGGCTGAGCCAAACCCCATCCTGGCCGTCCAGGCCCGGCTGTACGGTGCGAAAAGCCTGGTGGATGGTTGCGTCACTGCGGCGCTGCTGTCTATCCTGATCCTGCCCGGTTCCCGGTTCTCTTATTATCTGGACCTGATCGGCTCCGTGGTCGTGGCGGTTTATCTATGCCTCTGCGGTCTGCGGACCATCCGGGAACGTCTTTCCTGACCCCAACTACAACACGAACAGAGAGGTGCAACAATGGAACAGCTGAGAATGATCAACAAAATGGTGACCATCCCCGACTACTCCCTGGCTGAGGGCTTCACTCTGCGGATGTATCAGCCCGGCGATGAGGTGGCCTGGACTGAGATTTGCAAATTCGGCCTTTTGACCGAGGAGGAGGGCATCGAGTGCTGGGACAAGTACATGCTGGCCATGGAGAATCTGGCGCCGGAGCGGGATGTGTTCTTCATCTGCGACGTCGAAGGCACGGCCGTCGCTACCTGCACCGGTTTCGTCCAGCCCAGCGGCATCGGACTGCTGCACATGCTGGGCGCCAGGCCGGAAGCCCGTGGTCACCGGTTGGGCTACTCCATGACCGCCTACGCCCTGAACAAGCTGGACAAGGAGCTGTCCCAGGGTGATCGCATGGTGCGGCTGAAATCCGATGACTGGCGGCTGTCCGCCGTTAAGGCCTATCTCCAATGCGGTTTCCAGCCCGTGCTGTTCG
>CAZVRM010000352.1:0-1529 GCA_964629605.1 uncultured Oscillospiraceae bacterium | reverse complement strand
CAGGGTCAGAGCGAGCAGTTTCTTAAAAGTGCTCATGGGGTGGATTCCTCCTTAAATATTTTTTGGACTTGGATCCTCCCGCTTTGCCATGACAGAGCACCTATCGTCGCCAAATGCCGCGAAACCCTTGCGTACCAATGGTTTTACAACCTTGTATCGTACAAAATCCGTACAAAATTACCGTTTAAATGTGTCGTAAAAATCCTGAATTTTACAGGCAACTTCCGATTGTTTATTAGGATATAGATGACTGTAGATTTGTAACGTAGTCTGGATATTTTCATGACCTAATCGTTCCGCAATCAATAACGGTGAAAAGCCTTCTTCAATTAAAAAAGATGCATGGCTGTGCCGCAGGTCATGAATCCGAATCTTTTCCACCCCCGAAATTCGACAGCCCCTCTGCATTTCGTGATATAAATAGTGTTTGGTTTGGGGAAAAAGACGCCCTTCCGGATGGTTGTTTGCATATTCTTGTATCATATCTGCCAAAAAGTCGGGAAGTGTCACAATGCGCTTACTTTTCGGCGTTTTGGGTGACAGAATTAAATCTTTTTGATTCTGTCGAGCATAATTTTTTGTAATACTCATGGTTTTTGCTTGAAAATCAAAGTCATCTTTTGTCAGTGCGAGCAGTTCACCGGAGCGGATCCCTGTCCAAAACAGCAAATGAAAAGCAACCCATGAACATGGTTTGTTTCGAATTGCCCTTGCAAAAGTTGTAAACTCTGCAGGTGTCCAAATTCGCATTTCCTCAGCTTGCCTTTTTCCGATCGATCCTGCCATTTTGCACGGATTGTTGCTCAACCGATAATATTTGACGGCAAAATTAAAGATTGTACTGGCCTGATTGTGAATGGATTTCAAATAGGTTGGTGAATAGCCCCGGGCCATCAAATCATTTTGCCATCGCCGAATGGTTGATGCACTGATTTTATCCACAGACAACTTTTCAAAATAGGGAAGGATTTTTTTGCGAATCATCCGCTCTTTAGTTTCCAGCGTTGTTGGCTTCAATCTGAGACGGCAATCCTCCAGATATAGCTCCACCATACCCGAAAATGACATATTACAGCCGCATGTGCTCTTCTGCAAGAACTCCCGCTCATAATCGAGCGCTTCTTTTTTGGTCTTGAATCCTTCTTTTTTCTTTTGTTTTCGGACACCGTTCCAGTCAGTATAGCAGAATTTACAGAACCAGGTCCCCGTTTGTTCCTTCTTATAAACCGGCATCTGTTACCTCCTTTTTTCCGCAGAATAGCATGCAAAAAACGAAAAAAGCAAGCACATTATTAAATAAAGAATAGTATGCGTTTTGCGAAATTGGTTCTTTCGTTACGCAATATTACAGTTATGTTACATTTCCCCCAACTCGATTGACTTTTTTTGAAGGGTCGATTATGATAAACGCAAGGATAAGGGAAGTCCCGGACTTGCTATACATAGTTGCGACGATAGGTGCTCTATGGTAGCCGGAAAAGGATGCATAATTATCCAAAAACTACTTAAGGAGGAATCCACCCCATGAG
>CAZVRM010000351.1:0-1551 GCA_964629605.1 uncultured Oscillospiraceae bacterium | reverse complement strand
CCCGACCGGGTGCTCTTTTTTCGTCTGCCGATGAAACCAAAGGAGCAAACTCCTCGTCTATATGGGTGAAAGCGGCTTTCAAAGAAACAAAGGAGGTGGGTGGTATGACTGATCGGGAGCTTTTGGCGCTGTATGCCTGCCGGGACCCCGGTGCTACCGCTGCTCTGCAGCAGCAGTATGGCGACTACTGTGCTGCCATTGTGGGGCGCATCCTCACCGATCCCCGGGATGCGGAGGAGTGCCTCAACGATTTGTGGATGCGAGTGTGGACGGCACTGGAAGATCAGCAACCCGCGTATCTCAAAGGCTGGCTGGGAACCACGGCACGCAATTGCGCCATCGACCGCTTCCGGCAGCAGAACCAATCGGAAACACCGCTGGAAGAGAGCACAGCCGAACTGGCTCGCAACCTGCGGGATACCCCGGCAGAAATGCTGGAAAGCAAGGTGCTGGGCGAGGCCATATCAGCCTTTCTCGAAATGCAGAGCCAGCACAACCGGGTGGCCTTTGTCCGTCGGTACTGGTATGGTGATACAGTGGAACAGACGGCGGCACACATGGGCTGGTCGGTGGGCAAAACCAAGACCGTGCTGTTCCGCCTGCGGACAAAACTGAGAACCTATTTGATGAAGGAGGGTTTCTTGCATGGAGAATAAGATTCGTGCGGCCATGTGCCATCTGGATGCCGACCTGGTACAGGAGGCGGATATGCCCATGGTGCACAAAAAGAAAAAGTTTCGCCCCCTGTTGGTGGCGGCCTGTCTGGCAACCCTGTGCGCCATAAGCGTGGCGGCTGTTTCCGGCGGTCTGCTGGTGCAGTTTTATCACAACGGGAATCTGCCCGATCATATCGCCGCGGATCAGGTGGATGCCTATTATGAGGTGACCGGAAACGACAAAATGACCCTGGACAGTTTCCCGGAGGAATTGCTGGCCTGCGCCGAGGAGCAGGGGCCGGGCGGAAAGGTTTATCCCTTTGAAACCTTGGAAGAAATGGAAACGTTTTTAGGCTATACCTTCCCGAAAAACGCAATTTTGCGGGATGCCAGACCCGTATCGGTGAAAATGACCGATCCAAACAACGAGGTCATTCACGAAACGCCCGGGAGTGTCCTTCTGTTCAACAACACCGAAGGGAACCTGGTGCTGGTGAGGGCCGATTATTATTGCCGTACCCAAAGCGGTCAAACAGTGATGCTGGTCGCGTCTGCCGCCACCGAGCTGAATCCCAACGGCAGTGTGGGCTCTCACGGTGTGGATTATGAGGGCGGTCATGTATTGCAGCAGAAGGCTGAGACTTATCTGACTGCTTCTGGTTGGGAATGCACCATCGTCAGCACCCAGAACTCCCTTACAGAAGGTTGGGATGTGTACAGCTGGATCGAGCAGGAGGGCTTTGTGCTGAGTTTGTCGCTGGACAGCCCGGACGAAGCCTTGGCAAGGGCAGAACTGAAACAGATCTTGGATGCATTCCGGTAATGCGAAGAGCACCCGCGGTAATGCCGTTCGGTTAACAGAACACTGTCATTGCGAACCAGTCCGCAGACTGGT
>CAZVRM010000350.1:0-1565 GCA_964629605.1 uncultured Oscillospiraceae bacterium | reverse complement strand
CTGAAAAAGACGCTGGCCGATTTGTCTGCCATGTATCCCTCTGTGGAGAGCGTGGCCGTTGTTCCCGTGGGCATCACCCGCCACCGGCAGGGTCTGACGCCGCTGACTCCCGTGGGTGAAAAAGAGGCACGGGACATGATCGCTATCATCGATGCCCAGAGAGCGGAAAATCTCAAGAAGTATGACACTGCCATCGTCACCGCCGCCGACGAGATGTACCTCAAGGCACATCTGCCCATGCCTGGCCCCGATTATTACGAGGGCTATCTGCAGCTGGACAACGGCGTTGGTCTCATGAGCCTGTTCGAGGAAGAACTGCGGGGCGCACTGCTGATGGAGGATGAGGGTCGGGAAGCGCCCAGCCCCTTCACCATCGCCTGCGGCATGGCCGCCGCCCCCTTTATGGAGCGCATGGTAGGCCTGATTCGGGAAAAATGTCCCGGCCTGCAGGGCAAGGTGATTGGCATCCGCAACAAATTCTTCGGCGAAACGGTGGACGTTTCCGGTTTGGTCACCGGCGGCGATCTGCGGGAACAGCTGAGGGGTAATCTGCTGGGTGACCGTCTGCTGCTGCCCATCGTTATGCTGCGGGACAAGCAGAACGTCTTTTTGGACGACGTGACCCCCGAGGATCTGGAACGGGAACTGGGAGTTGCCGTTCATGCACTGGAAATCGACGGCAGTGTGTTCCTGGATGCCGTTCTGGAGCAGGAATTCTAAGGTTACTTCAAAAGATTTAACAAATTTCACTTGATTTTCCAAAGCAAAACTGAAACAATAGAGAAAAGAAAGAAAAACAGGGAGTTGATATTATGGAAAAACCCGTGATCGCCATCGTAGGTCGACCCAATGTGGGTAAATCCCTGCTGTTCAACCGTATTACGGAAAAGCGCAACGCCATCGTGGAGGACACTCCCGGTGTTACCCGCGACCGTATTTACGGCGATGCCGAGTGGCGCAACAAGCCTTTTGTGGTGGTAGACACCGGCGGTATCGAGCCCAAAACCGACGATGAAATTTTGAAATTCATGCGCCATCAGGCACTGATCGCCATTGATCATGCCCAGGTGGTCATTCTGGTCACCGACATCCGCACCGGCGTTACCGCCGCCGATATGGAAGTGGCCGCCATGCTGAAAAAAGCCAGAAAGCCCATCGTGCTGGCCGTCAATAAGATGGATGCACCCGGCAATCCCCCTGCGGAATTCTATGAGTTCTACAATCTGGGTCTGGGTGACCCGGTGGGCATTTCTGCCCTCCACGGCAACGGCACCGGCGACCTGCTGGATGCCTGCTTTGATTATCTGCCTCAGGACGCATGGGATGATGTGCAGGAGGATGAGGGCATCAAGGTTGCCATCATCGGCAAGCCCAACGCCGGCAAGTCCAGTCTGGTCAACCGTGTCACCGGTGAAGAGCGGGTCATCGTCAGCAACGTGCCCGGCACCACCCGTGACTCCATCGACAGCAAGATCGTCCGCGGTGAAGAGCATTATACCTTCATCGACACCGCCGGTATCCGCCGCAAGAGCAAGGTGGACGAGGCTGTGGAGAAGTTCTCGGTC
>CAZVRM010000349.1:0-1571 GCA_964629605.1 uncultured Oscillospiraceae bacterium | reverse complement strand
AGCGCGGAACCAAATTGTCGAAAAGAACCCAGCGAAGCGGTTCTTTGACAGTCTCGAAAATCCCCGACCAGCAGGTCGGGGATTTTTTTGTCATAAGCCGATGCGCGCCAGCAAAAAGGCCAGAACAGCACCGACAATGCCCCAGACCAGTTTTTCCACCAGTCCATCCCAGCGCTTGGCGGGCTTCATCTCCAGCGCGTCCACCTTGCCGTCCAGCCGGGACACATCCTCCCGGACGGTGTTGATGGCCTGGGTCTGGTGCTTTTGCTCGGCAGCCATCACCTGCAGGCTGGCAGCCAGCGAATGGATGGCTTCCTGCTGTCGCTCCACCTGCTCCAGCCGGTGTCCGTTGCTTTTGCAACGCTGTTCCAAGGCTGTCAGACGGTTTTCCACGGCATCCATCGGTCAGCCCCTCCTCTGCAGCAGATAGTAGCGAGGCCAGCGACCGATGCAGTCGTCCTCCAGCACCTGGGGAGCGGTCAGCAGCAGATCACCGCTAACGGTGACCGCCTTTTTGCGGCGGGAGGTGCTGTATTTTCCGGCATACAGTCCGGAGTCGGCAAGACAAATCCGGCCGTCCAACAGACCCAATGCCGTCACATAATGGCCGCCGGTGGAAAACATCCCCCGCCCCGCCGTATTGCAGATGGCCACGCCGCCCTTTTCCAGATGTCCGGTCAGCTCGGTGAGGCTGTTGGTTTGGATACACTGCAGGCCATAGCTGCGGCACAGCTGGTCACAAAGGCGTTTCATGTCAGTACCGCCCGACACCCGTGCGCCGCAGGTTTTTGCCAGATCCCGCATGGTTCGGACAGGCACCAGCCTTCCGGTAAGGGCTCCGATGGCATTGACGGCGGCGCAAAGACCGCAGCCGCCGCTTTTGACGGTGGCCTTTTCATAACCGGGTGCGGGATAGGAAAGATGGCCGTAATCGTTCTGGTTGCACAAAAAGCCCTGCAGCGAGGGCAGCCACCGTGTCTTTGCTCCCCTGGCGGTGGGATAGGTCACCGGATAAAGTCCCGCCAGCGTCTTATCCGAGATTTGGCACAGGTCGCCTGCTGCAATATAGCTTTTGTTGTCCGGGCGACCATTTTGGTCACAGACAGGGATCTTTTTGAAGGCCATCACATTCATGTCCCTGCCCTGCCTTCCGCGCCAAAGCCATAATTGAACTCGGCCACCACGCTTTCGATGAGCAGATCCATTTCCAGCTGTGAAATGAAAACGCCCTTTTCCTCCAGCATCTGCCGAATTCCCTCCCGGGCTTTTTCCAGTTTTTCCGGGCCGCCAAGATCGTGATACAGCTGTTCCACCGCCTTAACACAGGTGCGAACCACCGCCTCCTTGGTCTTGTCGTCCACCCAGCGGCGATAAAGCGCCTTAAGCTGGGTGCCCAAAAAACCGGCCAGGGCGGTCAGCGCCGCCGTCAGTACCGGCATCACATAGGTGCCGAACATTTCTGCTTTTGTCATAAACAGTGCTCCTTTCTTATGATATGCAGCACTGTTATATAACGTTCCTGCGGAAATGTCCATTTGACAGAAAAAAGCGGGTGGCTTTCGCCACCCGCT
>CAZVRM010000348.1:0-1575 GCA_964629605.1 uncultured Oscillospiraceae bacterium | reverse complement strand
AGGGGAGAAACCTACGGTTTTCTCCCCTGCCGTGGAGGCATCACCCCTCTTTCCCTTGTAGCAACCCTTCTCGCCATTTACACCGCCGCCTGTTTGTGCTACAATCAAGGCATCCCAAACCCAAGGAGGAGCCTTTATGAAAAGCATCAAGCCCGGTCGCGGCCCTTCCCAGCGAGGCGCCGCAGGCGCGGTGTTTCAGATCGTCTGGGGCATCATCTGGACGGCGCTGGTCTGTGTGATCATGGTTCCGGTGGCAGGGGTCATCGGCCTGCTGTTCGCCCTGTTCGGCCTGTGCTTTATCGGCATGGGCGTTTACAGCCTGTGCTATCACAAGCGCAACGCCCAGGCCGACGTGCAGGATCGGGACTCCCTGCTGGAGATCGTGGACAGCCAGCCCGAGCCGGAAGCCGCTGCCACCACAGTCGCGGCTTATTGCCCCTGGTGCGGCGAAAAGCTGGGCGACGATTATCAATATTGCCCCAAATGCGGAAGAAAGCTGCCCTAATTGGGCAGCTTTACTTTTCCTTGAAATTGTGCTAAAATATCGTTGGTTTTAAGGAAAATAACGCTGAAAATGAACTGAAAAGTTACAAAATATCTCGTTTCAAAGGAGAACAACGGTATGAGATCCATCTGTGCTTTGCTTTTGGCACTTTGTCTGACCCTGTCGCTGGCCGCCTGCGGACAGCAAGAGCAACCCTCCGAGCAGCTCCAGCAGCCTGCTCAGACCGAACCCGACACGAATCAGGAGGACATCCTCGGACTGCCCTCCGAGGACTGGCGGGACGTACAGCTGTCCGACGAGGGCGTGACGCTGGACGGCCAGCCGGTGGGAGACAGCGGCGGGGTGTTCGTCAGCCATGACATTATTTATTATGAGGATCGGGACACCTACGACAGCGGCCATGCCTACGGCGAGGGCGAAAGCTGGGAAAAACACGCTGCCGACGAGGCCGCCGCCCACACCGTGGTGAACATCACCCAGCCGGGCGTTTACCGGCTCAACGGCAAGCTGTCCAAGGGTCAGATCCGGGTGGATCTGGGAGAAGAGGCCTTTACCGATCCCTCCGCGGTGGTCTATCTGGTGCTGGCCGATGTGGACATCACCTGTACGGTAGCCCCTGCCATCCTGTTTTTGAATGTCTACGAGTGCGACAACCAGTGGGAGGAAAACACCCCCACCTTTGATGTGGATACCTCCGATGCCGGTGCCAATCTGGTACTGCTGACCAACACCAGCAATGTGGTGAAGGGCTCCCACGTGGCGCGCATCTACAAGGACGGCGGCGAGGAAAAGAAGCTGTGGAAGCAGGACGGCGCCATTTATTCCTATATGTCCATGCGGGTGCTGGGCTCGGGCGGTCTGGAGCTGACCGCCGACAACGAGGGTCTGGACACCGAGCTCCATCTGACGGTGGAGGACGGCAACATCCGTATTTTCGCCGATAATGACGGCATCAACACCAACGAGGACGGCGTTTCGGTCACCGCCATCAATGGCGGCACTCTGCGGATCTTCGCCGGTCTGGGAGAAGAGGGCGACGGCATCGACTCCAACGGCTGGCTGGTGATCAA
>CAZVRM010000347.1:0-1600 GCA_964629605.1 uncultured Oscillospiraceae bacterium | reverse complement strand
ATACCGAACTGAGCAGCAGCGCCGAAGATCATCAACTTTGGATGGGAAAGCAGGGGGCCGAAGTCGATCATGGCACCGATGCCGATGAACAGCAGCAGGGGGAACAGTTCGTTGGAGATACCGGCGTCGAACAGCACCGACAGCGGACCGTGGGTATCACCCTGGGTGATGGCGCCCGACATGGGCAGGTTGACCAGAATGGCGCCAAAGCCCATGGGCAGCAGCAGACTGGGCTCCATCTTTTTGGCGATGGCCAGATAGATCAGCAGGCCGCCGATGACCCACATGATCATCATTTTGCTTTCCAGATTTCCCAGATTGGAAAACAGGGAGAGCAGGGTCTCAAAGAAATTCATTCTTCTCCCCCTTTACGCAAGTACCACCAGCAAGGAGCCGGTGTCCACCGAAGCGCCCTTGGTCACAGCCACCTGAGCCACCACACCATCCCGGGACGCCTGGATCTCGTTCTCCATCTTCATGGCTTCCAGAACCAGCAGAATATCGCCCTTCTTGACGGCAGCGCCCTGGGCAACATTGACCTTCAGCACAGTGCCGGGCATGGGAGCGGTGATCTGCTCACCGGCAGCGGCTGCAACAGGAGCAGCTGCGGCGGCGGGGGCAGGAGCAGCCGCAGGGGCAGCAGGCGCAGCAGCCACGGGAGCAGCAGCAGGGGCGGGTGCTACGGGAGCCAATGCTTCGTACTCATCCACCAGCATGGCGGTAGTCTCTTCTACCTCCACCTCGTAAACCTTATTGTTCAGTGTAACTTTATATCTCATTTGTCTTTAACCTCCCGGATGGATTTGAAGCGCAGCTGATTGAGGGGCTTGCCCAGTCTGTGAGCCACTACCGCCATGACCATGGCGGCCTCCCGCTCAGGCACATCGTGGAGCAGGATGGTTCCGGCCGTACCCTTGGCCTCAGGCAGGGGCGCTGCAGGCGCGGGTTCCACTTCCACAGCAACAGGGGCAGCGGCCTGCTCGGCCTCTGCTTCCTGCTTTTTGGCCGCCTTCCGCTTTTCCAGCCATGCATAAGCGCCTACCAGCGCCAGCATGACGATCAACACGATGGTATCGGAGGACAGCGCCATCAGCAGGGTTTTCATTTCCAGCATACTGTCCCCTCCTTAGATTTCCTCGATGGTGTACTTGACGGCACGCTCTTCCCGCTCCTTGCGGCGCTCCAGGAAGGCTTCTGCCACCTGGGGGAAGGCGGCGTAGGACAGCACGTCCTCTTCGGTCTTTGCCAGATCGCCGATCTCAGCCTTGTACTTTTCAAAACCGGGCTCCAGCAGGTCTGCGAAGCGGCAGGTCACGGGCTGCTCGTCGCCCAGCACCTTTTTCCGCAGTTCCTCGTCCACCTGCCCGGGGGCCTTGCCGTACTCGCCGCGGAGATAAGCCTTGATCTCCTTGGAGACCATCTTATAGCGCTCGCCGGCCAGCACGTTGTTGGTGGCCTGGACGCCCACCATCTGAGAAGAGGGGGTGACCAGGGGCGGATAACCCAGATCCTTGCGGACGCGGGGCACTTCTTCCAGCACTTCCTGGAATCTGTCCAGCTTGTTCTGTGCGGTCAGCTGAGCCACCAGATTGGACAGCAT
>CAZVRM010000346.1:0-1610 GCA_964629605.1 uncultured Oscillospiraceae bacterium | reverse complement strand
GGCACGGTGGAACTGCACATTGCGGAAGGGGCGAAAACGCTGCAGGTTTCGATGACCAATTCCGGCGGAGAGATCGCGCCGGAACATCAAAAGCGAATTTTTCAGAAGTTCTATCAGGTCGACGAATCCCACGCCTCGGAGGGAAACGGCATCGGTCTGGCTATTGTCAAGCGTGTGACCGATCTGCACGGCGGCGAGGTATCCGTCCAATGCGGCGGCGGCAAGACCACCTTTACCGTGGAATTGCCCAAAGTTCAAAAATAGTTTCGTTTCAGTTTAGAATCGTAAAGTATATTTGAGATGGTCACAAACGACCCCCTTTTATCTCTTTTCTCTCGACCCGGGCGGTTATGCAATCTGCATAGCCGCCCGGGTCCTTTTTATTGCTTTCTGTTGTTTCGTTTCAGTTTAGAAAGGTTCGATAAAATAAGATATCCAAAACGCAGAAAAGAGAGGAAGAGAACCTATGGGGAAGCAATTTGGTGACCGAAAAGACGGAAAACGTCTGAAAAAGATCAGCTCCATGCACGCTATGATGCCCTTGATGTATCCAAACCGCTGTGATAACGAAGCTTACATCAGTGAGCGCATCGACCTGACCAAGATCAACGCTTATCTGGAAAAGAAAAACGCCGATAATCCGGCGTATGCCTACAATCTGTTCCAGATCATGGTGACCGCGGTACTGAAAACCATCACCCTGCGGCCCAAAATGAACCGCTTTATTGCAAACAAGACCATGTACCAGCGCAATGAGGTAACGGCGTCCTTTACGGTGAAAAAGATCTTCGACGATGAGGGCGGCGAGGCTCTTGCCAAGATCAAGACCACCGGCAAGGAGACCATCGACAGCATCCATGACGAGATCTACCGGCAGGTATCCTTCTGCCGCAGCGAGGAAAAGGATCCCTCCACCGCCAGCATGGACATTGTGCAGAAGCTGCCCCAGTTCCTGCTGAAGCTGGTAGGCGTTGTGGCGCGCTTTTTGGACCGGCACGGTTGGATGCCCCAGGGCATGATCGCCACCGATCCCTTTTATTCCTCTGCAGTGCTGTCCAATCTGGGCTCCATCCAGCTGAAGGCAGGCTATCATCACCTGACCAACTGGGGTACCTGCTCGGTGTTCTGCGTTGTAGGCGAGATCAAAAAGCGCCCCGTCTATGACGCCGAAGGCCGGATGCAGATCTGTCAGTGCGTGGATCTGGGTCTGACCATCGACGAGCGACTGGCCGATGGCTATTACTATTCCAAAACGGTGAAGCTGCTGAAACACTTGCTGGAAAACCCCGAACTGCTGGAGCTGCCGCTGGATCAGGAGGTTGATTACTGAAATGAACAACATTACCGCAAAAACACCCTGGAAGGAGCACATGGGCGACGTGCCCATGCATCTGGACTATTTTGAGGGCTCCATGTTTGAAATGGTGGAGCAGGTGGCCAAGCAATACCCCAATTACACAGCCTTTGACTTTATGGGGAAAGCCACCTCCTACCGGGAGATGATCGGTCAGATCGAAACCTGTGCCAAGGCGCTGAGAACCATTGGCATCCGAGAGGGGGACAAGGTGACCATTGCCCTGCCCAACTGCCCCCAGGCCATCTACTTATTC
>CAZVRM010000345.1:0-1625 GCA_964629605.1 uncultured Oscillospiraceae bacterium | reverse complement strand
CAGTACCCTTCCACACTTTCCCAACTGCTGAGCGGAAGGGTTCAGACGACACCCACATCCGTCACAGTGACCTCATGGCCCGCCAATCGGGAAAACAACTTTACCATCGACGACCCCGCCGTTTTGGAGCAGATCTGGGCGCTGATGGCCGATGTGCCGTTGGTGGAGCAGGCCAAAGCGCCCCGCTATTACCCTGCCAAGGGCTGCTACCGGTTTTCCGTGGACGGCGGTCGGGAGGTGCTCACCGACGGCGTTTATCTCTACACCGCCCAGCGTACTTACACCGCGCAGACCCTGCCTGCCCTGCTTTCGGCGCTGTACCATGCCGATGAAAAAGCCTTGTTCCACACCTACAGCGAAGCCTGCCTGCCGTCCCGTGACCATACACTGAACTGGAATGAAAACTTTTATGCTGAAATGGAAGCCTTCGGACTGGACGCCCCCGGCAAGTTTTACGCCATAGCCCAGCGGGAAGACGGCCTGTGGTGGTGCTACACCTCGCCAAGATATGCTTCAACCGAAGCCCTGCTCACCGCCCACGGTATCGCCCTGCCCCAGCAGTTGGGAGACTATCGGCTGACCCAAATTGCTAAAGCTCACTTTTATCTGAATAACGAGCTTTGGCAGTTTGAGGGAGTCATGCTCCTGGAAGGTGATTTTGCACCCGGCTGCATCTACGACTGGTCGGACAAACTGACCCTGTCCGATTTTTCCGCAAGTTATGTAGGCCCTGCCGAAAATCCCGAGCATCACAAGCCTACCTGTCCCGGTCTTTCGGTCAGTTTTGGCAGTCATCCATCAGCAAACGACCTGCCCGACCCGCCCAACGGCTACACCGAAGAGCCGCCCTTTGACGGCGGCGAACTATGCAGAGAACTGGCCGGTTGGCAGGTGAGGAAATGCTACACCTACGCCATGGGCATCCAGTTTGAAAAAGGCTGGCTATTCACCGCCCCCGACGGCTGCCTGTCGGCGCAGTTCGTCACCCTGTATGAGGTTTCCGACCCCGCCAATATCGACTGGTACCATCAGGCCGTCCACCGGGACATGACCCGTGCCGAGCTTGCAGAGGAAGGCCTATGGCTGTTGCCCCTGTTGGATATGGCCAATTCCATGAAATAGACACAACAACGCCCCGACGGCTGTCGGGGCGGTCTTTTTTACCGGATATACAGCTTTCCGCCCATTTCGTCCACGGTGAGCACCGTTTCGGGAGCAAGGTCGTTTGCAATGATATGCCGCGCCAGAAGAGTCTCCACGCTCTGCTGGAGGTAGCGGCGCAGAGGTCGGGCGCCATACATGGGGTCGTAGCCCCGGGCTATCACCAGATCCTTTGCGCTGTCGGTGACTGTCAAGCCCAGTTCCTTGTCAGCCAGCCGCTTCCGCAGGCCGTTCAGCATCAGGTCGATGATGCCCCGCATATTGTCCCGGGTCAGGGGCTTGTAGAACACCGTTTCGTCCAGGCGGTTGAGAAATTCGGGGCGGAACTGCCGCTTGAGCAGGGCGCTCACCTCGTCCCTGGCCTCCTGGCGCAGCTCGCCGTCCTCACCGATGCCCTCCAGAATGATAGGAGAGCCCAGATTGGAGGTCAGAATGATGATGGTATTCTTAAAGTCCACTGTGCG
>CAZVRM010000344.1:0-1627 GCA_964629605.1 uncultured Oscillospiraceae bacterium | reverse complement strand
GCCGGTGACATTGAGTGCATCAATCTGGAGTTGATTCTGGCCGACTGCGAGATGATGGAGCGCCGCATTGACCGCACCAAAAAGGCTGCCAAGGGCGGTGACAAGAAGTTCCTGAAGGAGGCCGCCGTGCTGGAAGGTCTGCTGGAGCATCTGAACCAGGGCAAATCTGCCCGTGTCTATGAGTGCGAGCCTGACGAGATGGCCATCATTAAGGAATCCGATCTGCTGAGCCTCAAGCCAATCATCTATGCCGCCAACATGGACGAGGACGGCGTTACCCATCCCGAGGACAACCAGTACTTCAGCATCGTCAAGGAGATCGCCGCCGCCGAGGGCAGCCAGGTTCTTCCCATCTGCGCCAAGACCGAGCAGGAGATCGCAGAATTGGACAAGGAAGAGCAGCAGATGTTCCTGGAGGAGCTGGGTCTGGAGCAGTCCGGTCTGGATCGTCTGATCCAGTGCAGCTACACCCTGCTGGGTCTGATCTCCTTCCTGACTGCCGGTTCCGATGAGGTGCGTGCCTGGACCATTACCCGCGGTACTAAGGCTCCTCAGGCTGCCGGTAAGATCCACTCTGACTTTGAACGCGGGTTCATCCGTGCCGAAGTGATCGCTTTCGAGGATCTGAAGACGCTGGGCAGCATGTCTGCCGCCCGTGAAAAGGGTCGTATCCGCAGCGAAGGCAAAGAGTACGTCATGAAGGACGGCGACATCGTCAACTTCCTGTTCAACGTGTAAAATAAGAAACGGATACGGCGCATCCTGCACCACATCCGCGCGTCAAAGCCGCCCACCTTCCCCTCAAGGGGAAGGCATAACACCACCCTCTCCTGGGAAAACTTCCCTTGAGAGGGTGATTTTTTATGAGCAGAGTGTGGGTGGCGATCATTTGTGTGGCAATCATGGTGGTAATTGCTGCAGGCTGGGTGTTCTATGCCACAGCGGGCGCTCCCTGGCTGGCGGAACGTCTTTCTTCCGCAGCGCAGACCGCCAATCCCGGCTGGTCAGCCAGATTTTACCGTTGGGCGCTGGCAATCAATCCCTTTGATACAGAAGCTCGCATTCAGCTTTCCCGGCTGTATCGGGAATACGGGCGGGACGATAAGGCAATCGCCCTTTTGCAGGAGGGCGTTGACCAATATGCTGTTGGCCCATCCCTGCATTTGGAGTTCGCGGCACTGTACGCAGACAGCGGGCAACTGGAAAAGGCCTGTGCCCTGCTGGACAACGTGCAGTCAGATTACATCGCAAAGCGGCTGACGGAGCTGCGCCCGGACAATGCGGCAGCACCGCCCTCCGGCACCTATGCGGTAGGACTGAATTTTTCGCTGACAGGAGGCAGCGGCAGTGCGTGGTATCAGCTCAACAGCGGCCCCTGGACACTGTACGGTACACCACTGGCTCTACAGGAAGGCCGCCACATCCTTCGCGTAGTGACCCTGAATGAGCAAAGCATACCCTCTTCGGTCGCCGAATACCGCTACACACTGGAGTCCCTTCAGCCAGCATCTTCCACCTGGCATATGGTTTTGTGTCCTTTTTGCGGAAAGCAATGGCCGGAACCGTCATGATCTTCTTGGTCCACTCGATGAGATCGGAATAGCCTCCTGTACGGATATCGTGTCAG
>CAZVRM010000343.1:0-1658 GCA_964629605.1 uncultured Oscillospiraceae bacterium | reverse complement strand
GTTTCAATCTGCCAAAGTCCCCGCCGCAGGCCGGTATCTTTGTTATAATAGAGAAAGGGAATCTGAGGGAAGAAAACAGAAAATAAGCTTTTTATCCATGGTACCCAAATGGTGCCCGACTCTGGATGCATCCCATATGAATAGACCGGCGCATTACGTCAAAAAATAAGAAATAAGGCGATCCTGGCTCATTTTAAATGTGTCAGAATCGCCTTATCTGTTTTTGGTTGAAGCCGGATATTCCTCGAAATCAGTTTGGAGCAATCCACGTGGGTTCGAATCCCACCTGCTGCGGTTTGCAGCAGGCCAGCCCCTTCCTCTACGGTCACAGCTCGATAACAGTACCCAGTCCCCGCTCTCCGGCCCGGTCAGTGACCAGAGAGGCCACGATCAGATCCTGCAGGCCGATGCCGGAGCTGTCGAACATGGTGATATCCTCGCTGCTTTGACGGCCGGGGGCCTTGCCCAGCAGCACATCGCCCAGCTCGCAGATCTCTTCGGGGGAAACAAGCCCCTGCTTGACGGCCTTTTCGCACTCGCCCACGGTGACGGCCTGGTTCAGATCGTCGCAGAAGCGCCTGGCTCTGGCCACCAGGGCCACCTCCAGCTCCTGCTTGCCCTCCATGTCGGAGCCGATGCAGGACAGATGGGTGCCGGGGCGCACCCAGTCAGACCGGATCACCCCCGTGCGGGAGGGGACGGCGGTAAGGATGATGTCCGCCCGGCGGCAGGCCCCCTCCAGATCGGAGATGGGGGTGATCTCGACGGCGGCCCGCCGGCGCATAAGCTCTGCGTGATCGCTGTCGCCGTAGAGGGCGAACTTTTCCTCCAGCAGCCCGGGCAGCTTTTCGCAGAAGGCGGCGCAGCGCTCAAAGGAGTTGGGGTTGCACACCAGGATGCGCTTTAAATTGCCCATGACCTCCAGGGTCGCGGCGATGAGGTTGGGGGCCTGGGCACCGGTGCCCACCATCAGCAGCGTCTCAGACTCGGGGCGGGCCAGGGCCTTGCAGCCCACGCCGCCGGCCGCGCCGGTGCGCATATTGGTGATGTGTCCGCCGTCCATGATGCTCTTGAGCACGCCGGTCTCCCGGTCCAGCACCAGAATGGTGCCCGTCAGACGGGGCAGGCCGAATTTGTCGTTGTCAGCAAAGGCGCTGACCAGCTTCAGGCCGAAAATACCCGCGCCATCCACGCTGCCGCTCTTGATATCCATTTCGGACACCCCGTCCTCAAAGGAGTGGGTCACGATGGGGAACAGCTCGGCCCTGCCGCTGCGCTTGAACATATATGCCTTTTCCACCGATTCGACCACGCTTTTCATATCCAGCAGAGAGGCGATCTCCGCTTTGCTGAGAATGTTGACCTGTGCCATATGCCGCAGCTCCTTTTGTATATTTTTGGATCAGGCCTCGTGTCCCCGGGCCTTGATGACATCCACCACGCTCTGGGCCAGAGTCTGGCACTGAGCCTGCGTCTCGGCCTCCACCATGACGCGCACCAGCGGCTCGGTGCCGGACTCCCGAACCAGGATGCGTCCGGAATCCCCCAGCTCGTCGGCCACGGCCTGGACGGCGGCCTGGACGGCGGGATCGTCCTGGGCAGCGCGCTTATCCTTGACGCGCACATTGATGAGCACCTGGGGATAGACGGTCATGCCC
>CAZVRM010000342.1:0-1700 GCA_964629605.1 uncultured Oscillospiraceae bacterium | reverse complement strand
TTGCGTGCAGTATTTCTTATTCACCCCGCAAAAACTACATTTTTGCAGGGATCCCAATGGATCTAATAGGCGGTTCAAATCCTGCCGGATAAAAAAAGAACAGCATCCATTCGGATGCTGTTTTTAGTGGTTGCGGAGGCAGGATTTGAACCTACGACCTCCGGGTTATGAGCCCGACGAGCTACCAGGCTGCTCTACTCCGCGATATTCGACTGATTGCTTATATAGAATACCATAGTCATTTCTGTTTGTCAACCCCTGTGGAGAAAAAAGTTGACAAGGTCTTGTTTTTTTCATTTGCATATGCTAATCTAATAAAATACAAATCCTTACAGAAAGGAAGAACGCCGTGAAGATCCACGAATCTGCCGAGGATTATTTGGAGTCCATTCTGACTCTGCGAAACAAGCTCGGTTCGGTCCGATCCATCGACGTGGTCAATGATCTGGGCGTCAGCAAGCCCAGTGTCAGCGTTGCCATGAAAAAACTGCGGGAAAACGGTTATATCGCCATGGACAGCGACGGGCACATCACCCTGCTGCCTGCCGGAGAAGCCATCGCCAACAAGGTTTATGAGCGCCATGAGCTGCTGACCCGGTTTTTTGTCCGGCTGGGCGTTTCGGAGGAAACTGCCACCGCCGATGCCTGCAAGGTGGAGCACGTCCTCAGCCAGGAAACCTTTGACTGCATTAAAAATCAGCTCCAAAACAACTGAAAAGTTCAAAACGACATGACGGCTGTCATGTCGTTTTTTCTTTATGAAACAAGGAATTCCAACAGGGTCTGTTGAAAGTCGGGGGCTTCTTCGTAGCAGCCGTGGCCGTAGCCTGCGTACATTTTCAGCTGTGCCTGCGGGATACAGGCTGCCAGCGCCCGGGAAGGATCACCGCCCAGCGTCTTGTCTTTTTCGCCGCCGATCACCAAGGCAGGTGCCTGAATGGAGGCCAGTCCCGCCTGTGCATCGTGGGTGCGGCAGGCCTCCGCCATGATGAGAAACTGCCGGTAGGAGCGAGGCTTGGTAAAACGCGCTACCACGGGAAACATCCACCCGTATTTTTTCAGATAACCATCGGAATAGATGCGCTTGCCGTTGTCCACCATCAGCGTCCGATGATCACCCCGGCGAGCCATATCTGCCCAACGGCTCACCGATTCCTCCAGAATGGGATTGGGAGAGGGACAAGTGGCCACCAGCGCCAGCTTTTCCACCAGCTGGGGATGATGGATGGCAAGGTGCTGGGCGATCATGCCGCCCATGGATACACCGATCACAGAAGCTCGCTCTACACCCAGCTGACGGAGGGCGCAGGCCACATCTTCGGCCATGTCAGCCGTGGTGCTGCCTTCCTTCAGCGGTACTGCCCGGCTGAGTACCAGCGCCCGGAAATCCCGGGCAAACCGCCGGTACATCCAGGCCAGCGGCAGCGCCATACCTGCGACATTTTTCAGTCCGTCCCCCAGACCGGGCAGCAGCACCAGTGTCCGTTCGCCCCGGCCAAAGGCGGCGCAGGGCATTTCCCGGCCTTCCATAACAATGTTCAGGTTTTTTACATTCCAAGGCATTGTCCCCGCTCCTTTCAAAAAACGGGCGCGTTGCAAAATGCACACAATCCCTGTCATTCCGAGCCAGTGAGCACACTGGTGTGGGAATCCGTATGCTCCCGGATTGGGAAACGGATTGCCACACCGGTCTGCCGACC
>CAZVRM010000341.1:0-1749 GCA_964629605.1 uncultured Oscillospiraceae bacterium | reverse complement strand
CTTGGGGCGCTGCTGGGGGACTTCAGCGAGGAACCGCTGGAGCAGAGCGCCTACCGCCTTTTGCCGATCTATAAGGTAGAACCCAATCCCGACCAGCCCCGGCATGACTTCGACGAAGAAGAGCTGGAAGCGCTGGCGGAATCCATCCGCATCCATGGCGTCATTCAGCCCCTGACGGTGCGGGAAACGGCCAGCGGCTATTACCAGATCATCGCCGGTGAGCGGCGGTGGCGGGCAGCCCGGCTGGCGGAACTGAGCGATGTTCCTGTGGTGGTCATCGAAGCCGATGACAAGAAGGCTATGGAGCTGGCGCTGATCGAAAATCTCCAGCGGCAGGACTTGAACCCGGTGGAAGAAGCGCTGGGCTACCAGTCCCTGATGCAGGAATACGGCCTGACCCAGGAGGAAGCGGCCAATCGGGTGGGCAAGTCCCGTCCGGCGGTTGCCAACGCCCTGCGGCTGCTGGGGCTGTGTCCGGAGGTGCTGGAAAGCCTGCGCACCGGAGAGCTTACCGCCGGTCACGCACGGGCGATTCTGGTTCTGAAATCCGAGAAAAAGCAGCAGGAGGCCGCAAAGAAAATTATCGCGCTGGGCATGTCCGTCCGGGCGGCGGAAACCCTGTGCAAGAACATGGCCAAGGAAAAAGAGCCTGAGAAAAAGGCACAGACCTTTGCAGTGGACTATGTGGCAGAATGTGAAAAGCAGCTATCCAAGCATCTCGGCCGTGGCGTAAAGATCGTCAACGGCAAGCGCAAGGGAAAATTTGAGCTGGAATTTTACGGTCAGGACGACCTGCAAAATCTGCTGGACGCATTGATGAGACTGCAAAAATAAACAACTGTCATCACGAACCAGCGCGCACGCTGGTGTGGCGATCCCCCGGACAAAAAGAAAGCCGTAGGGGATTGCCACGTCGGGCCGCAGTAACGGCCCTCCTCGCAATGACACAGCATAAATTAAGGAGAGGTAATATTATGTTAGACATTCGTAAGATCAAAGAAAATCCCGACGCTGTCAAGGCCGGTCTGAAGGCCAAGGAAGTGGACTGCGACGCCATCATCGACCGCATTCTGGAGCTGGACGTTCAGGTTCGCGGCCTGAAGACCTCCACCGAAACCAAGACCGCTCAGAAGAACAAGCTGTCCAAGGAAAACGGCAAGCTCTTCGGTCAGAAGAAGGGTGCGGAAAAGCGGTGCGAGGATACTTCCGCTCTGGAAGCACAGATCGCAGCCAACATGGCAGAGTCTGTCAAGATCGACGAGTCCATCGCCGACGACAAGAAGAATCTGAAGGTTCTGGACGAGGAGCTGTACACCGCCATGCTGAGCCTGCCCAACCTGCCCGATGCTGACCTGCTGCCCGGCGGCAAGGAAAACAACGAACCCCTGCGCTACATCGGCGAAAAGCACTCCTTCGATTTCGAGCCCAAGCACCATGTGGATATCTGCACCGATCTGGGGCTGATCGATTACGAGCGCGGCGTTAAGCTGGCAGGTGCCGGCAACTGGATGTACACCGGCATGGGCGCAAGACTGGAGTGGGCGCTGCTGAACTACTTCATCGACACCCACACCGCTGACGGCTACGACTTCATCCTGCCTCCTCACATGCTGGAGTACCAGTGCGGTCTGACTGCCGGTCAGTTCCCCAAGTTTGCTGACGAGGTCTTCAAGATCTCCAACCATCCCACCGAGGGCGGCACCTTCTACATGCTGCCCACCGCCGAGGCCGCTCTGGCTTCCATCTACC
>CAZVRM010000340.1:0-1764 GCA_964629605.1 uncultured Oscillospiraceae bacterium | reverse complement strand
GGTGGACGGCAAGGAAGTGGACAGCGATTATTACGATGCCGAAAAGGGCAGCACCATCATCACCCTGTCCAATGCCTATCTGCGCAAGCTCTCCACCGGTAAGCATACACTGAAAATCAAGGGCAAGGACGGCCTGACCGCTGAGTGTACCTTCTATGTGAAGGAGAACGACAACGCAGACGAAACCAACCCCAAGACCGGCGATACCATCATGATGCCCGTGGCTGTCATGACCGTCTCCGCCGCCGCACTGGCTGTTCTGCTGCTGAATAAGCGCAAGAGAACCTGCCTGTAATGCAATCAACTCAGGAGCGGTGCCCAAAGCACCGCTCCTGTTTTCTTAGGGAACCTCCCGTTCCCACCCCCAAAAAGGAGGAGGCCTATGCCGCATATTGCCCCCGGCTATCGGGTCGGAAAACTGACCGTGGTAGCTTCCACCGATAAAACCCACGCCCGTTACCGCGTTTGGCTATGCCGCTGCGACTGCGGCCAAAGCATCGAACTGGATACCCGCACACTACAGCGGGGCACCGTCACCAGCTGCGGCTGTGAATCGAACCAGCATGGGCGGCGGGATTTAACAGGAATGCGCTTCGGCAAGCTCCTATGCCAATTCCCAACAGAAAAGCGTGACAAAAATGGCAGCGTCCTCTGGCACTGCATCTGCGACTGCGGAACAGAATGCGACGCTCCCAGCGGCCAACTGCTGTCTGGCAATCAAAAAAGCTGCGGCTGCCTGCACCGCCCACCCATCAAGGACTACATTGGCCAACGCTTCGGCCGCCTGACGGTGCTGGCCTATGCCGGTAAGGAAAACGGAATGCACCGCTGGAAATGCATCTGCGACTGCGGCAGGGAATCGATCGTTGGTCAAACCCTGCTGCAATCCGGTAGAACCAAAAGCTGCGGCTGCCTGCAATCCTCCATGGTGCTGGAAAACCTGAAAATCATCGACGGAACCTCCATCGCCATGCTGGAGGCCGGAAAAAAACGCCGCATCGCCACCAATACCAGCGGCTACACCGGCGTATATCAGAACAAGCAAACCGGAAAATGGGTGGCCCAGATCACATTTAAGGGAAAACGATATTACCTAGGCTCCTATGAGAAAATCGAGGATGCTGCCAAAGCCCGACAACAGGGCGAGGAAATGCACGATGAATTTCTGGAATGGTATTATCGGGAAAGAGAAGAAGCTGTGGAAACGGCGATGGGGGACAGCTGATATTTTTTACTGAACGCGGTTGATTTTGTCTGGAAAGTGTGATAGATTTTATCTGATTACAGGATCAGAAAGGAAGCGTGCTGTGAAAAAAGGATTGTTGGCTGTGGTGCTGCTCTTGGCTGCTGCGGTTGGAATTTTTGCCTTTGCTTATACCAATACAGATATCCCCAAGCTGTATTTGGAGGGGGATATTTCCAATATGGAAAGCAAAGAGGATGAACGAAACATTGCATTTCGCTATGACGATGGACAGCAGGATATTTCCGGCTTTGCTACCATCAAGGTGCAGGGAACGTCCAGCTTGGCTTATGAAAAGAAAAACTACACCCTGAAATTTTACGAGGATGCAGAATATGACGAGAAGCTGAAAATTGACGTGGGTTGGGGCGCCCAGAGCAAGTATTGCATGAAGGCCAATTGGATCGACCGTACCCATGCTAGAAATGTGGTTTCCGCGAAACTGGCGGGGCAGATGCAGGAAAAGTATGGTCTGCTCACCGATGCACCCAATTATGGTGCGGTGGATGGATTCCCTGTTG
>CAZVRM010000339.1:0-1784 GCA_964629605.1 uncultured Oscillospiraceae bacterium | reverse complement strand
AAATTGAGTTTGAACTGGCAGACCACTCCATTATCAAGCGCCACATTGTCACCAATCGCTCCCATCGGGAGCTCCCCTTCGAATTGGGCGGTCACGACGCCTACCGCACTACCCTGTTTCCCGGCGAGGAGATGGCGGACTACGCCATTGCCTTCGAAGGCATCGACGAACTACATCCCTACGCCATGGATGAGGGCGGTATGTTAGATCTGCCGGAGATGACCGTACCGCTGGAGGATGGTCTGCTCACCAAGCTGCCGGAGCAGTTAGGACTGGACACCATCGTGCTGGCCGATCTGCCTGTCCGCAAGGCGGCGCTGGTGAGCCGAAAGAACGGCACTCAAGTGACGGTGGAATTTGACGATTTCCCCTATCTGGGCATCTGGACCGCCCAAAAGGGGGTGCAGACCCACTACATCTGCATCGAGCCCTGGTCCACCTTGCCTGACGGAAATTTCATGGGCCGAAAGCTGACAGACAAGCAAGGCATCTGTCTACTCCAGCCCGACGAAACCAAGACTCTCACTTACACCATGACCTTTGCATAAAAAAGAGCCGCAGTTTTTTCAAAAACTGCGGCTCTTTTTTGGTTCAGATGAGCATGAATATCGCGCCGACTGCGACGCCGAGGATGGCACCCATCACCACCTGCATGGGGGTGTGGCCCACCAGCTCCTTGAGCTTCTTTTCCGCCGGAATGGGTTTGCCCATGTCGTGGAAGAGCTCCAGCATCATATTGAGCACCTTGCCCTGATCGCCGGTCTCCCGCCGGACACCCGTGGCGTCATACATAACGATAAAGGAAAAAATGCAGCTCAGGGCGAAAATTGGGCTGTTCGTGCCACAACTAAAGCCGATCGCTGTCGTCAGCGCGCACACCGTGGCGGAATGGCTGGAGGGCATGCCACCGCTGCCAAAGGCAATGTTGGCGGTGAGGGTGCCGTTGAGCACCAGAGAGATGATGCACTTGATGATCTGGGCAATAAACCATGCCGCCGCCGCAATGAGCAGTTCCTTGCTGATATAGTCAAAAATCACAGGTATATACCCCTCCAGTTTATTCTTTCTAAGCCTATTATACCGTAAATTTTCGGCAAAGAAAAGGAACTGCCGGAATTATTTCAGACAATTGCCAAAACTTTTTTCTCATGATAGAATAAAGACAGTAAGTAAAGCGAGGTATCGCCATGGCCATCGTCAACAAAAGCTCCGCCGAGTTTCACCGCCGCAGCTATGCATTGCTGCGGGAGTTTATGGATAAAGAGCGCTACGGCTCCATGATGCTTCTGCTGCGGCAGAAGAACATTGCCGACTCCACCGCCCGCCGCCGCGCCGGATTGGACATCATCGACATTTTCAGCATCGGCGTCGATCCCGCCGACCCTCAGATCCTCCACATCCACTCCCTCAAATCGGGAGATAAGACGGTGGTTTTGAAGCACACCTATATGTACTGGGCGCAGCTTGTCACCCTACGGGACTTTCTGGAGGATCAATATTGTCTGGAGATCGGGCACCTTAACCGCTCCAAAAAGGAAAACGGGCTGTTGGCCTGTGTGGAGCTGGACGGCGCCCATATGGCCCCCCTGCCTGACCGCTATGTGGCATGGACCTTCCGGCTGAAAAAGCGGGGCAAACACCGCTGCAGCGAGGAGACCGCCGCCGAACCGGCGGAGACTGTGGTTCAGCTCGGCGAGCTGGGCGGCGTTGCCTGTCCCTACTGTCTGGCAGAAGAACTGAATTTGAATTTCTGAGCAGAAAAACACCACCCATGTGGGTGGTGT
>CAZVRM010000338.1:0-1811 GCA_964629605.1 uncultured Oscillospiraceae bacterium | reverse complement strand
AAGTTCGGTTTTATAGTAGGAATAGATTGCCTCGAGCCGGCTTTCGCTGTCGGCGTTCCAACGAATATCCGTGTCCCGCTGCGCAAGCTGTTTAGCGTGCTCAAGCGGGTCGGCGTACATCAGACCGCTTACCTCATAACAGATATAGTTCTCATCCTCATAGACCCGGTACTGATCCAAGTCCGCAAAGGCGATGACTTGTCCATAAACAAAGGCAAAGTCTCCCGACTGAACAGCATCTTTTTCATAGGTCAGAATATAAAAAAGCGGAACGTCGTGCCCTGCGTCCGTATATCGCAGGGAAGGAAGTGTTGCAGACACCACCAACGCGTGTTCTCCCTCCCGAGCCACCAGCTTAAAGGCGCTGTCTCGGCCAAACCAGTTCTGACCGATGAGCCGACGCTGTTGATCCTCCGGCAAAGCGGGATCAAATACCACGTCCGCTTCTGGTTCGCGCAGCGTCAGGTATGGCTGATTGGTGGCTATTTTGTTTCCAGGCAGAACAGGTGATACTGACGGTACAATTGTTTCCCCAAGCTGTGCGAGCAGTTTCGTGTACTGCTCGATATATTCCGCTTCTGCATCCCGGCGCTCCGGTGCATCCAGAGAAGAGCGTTCAAAATAGGACTGTAGGCTAGCTTCAATGGATGCCAGCACAGACGCATCTGTCTCAATTGCTGCGGAATACTCGATCGGTGTTTGGATATTCTCCGCAAAATCAACGCTGCAGAACCAGTCCTGCCCAAAGATAAAGTTGTTGTTGGTCAAGGTAAGATAATACCAGTCGTCAGTCAAAGGCTGCTCCAGCTTGTCCACATCATACGCTCCAGACAGATCGACTGTCATCGTTTCACTTGTATGGGCGGGAATGGCAGTATTTTCAAATTTCACATTTCCAAAATATTCAACTTCTTCTGATGTCGTCCATCTGGTCAGTTTTAGCTGATGCTGAAAAGTTAAATCGCGGTCAGAGCGGTTTTCCACTTCAATGGCCACTATGCCATCACCCCGATAGATGGCGTTCAACGACAGGTCATTGCCCTCCAGCGAAGAAAACAAACCCTGACTTGCTGCGGCCCCTACCGTCAGGCAGCCCACTACCGCGGCAAACAGCAGTGCGTTCCGCAACCGGCATCGGGCACGAGGCGGATCAAGCGCTACCCCCGTTTTGGATTGAAAAATCATTTTAATATGCTCTAAATTTTCTTGCTTAAAGGACCTCATAGAATCCTCCGTTCTTTTTCAAGCCTCTTACGCAGCTTTTGTTTGGCACGGTAGAGGCGATTTTCTACGCTTTTGGGCGGTATTTTCATGATCTGCGCGATCTCTCTCGGCTTTTGATCCAGATAATACCGTCGCACCAATATTTGCCGTTCCGGTTCAGGCAGGGTGTCCACGGCGGCAGCGAGGGCCTGTTCGTCCTCTGTGTGCAGGCTTTCTTCCGCTACGTCCGCACTGGTCAAATATTGTGTATCGTCTAAAGCAACAGTAGTCTTTCTGGCCATTTCCCGGCAGCGGTCGATGGCCTGACTTCTTGCCACGATGGAAAGCCATGTTTTGAGAGAGCCGCGCTCCGGGTCAAATTTGTCCGGATTTTGCCAAAGATAGATAAAAACGTCCGCCACGCATTCCTCCACATCCTGCACACTGCCCTGGCGCAGGATGGGCGCGGCAACTGACCAGAGCAGCTTTGCATACCGCTCCATGGCGGCGGAAATGGCTGCCGGCTCCTGCGCACGGATGCCTGCAATGATCTTTTGGTCGTTCATATATGTTCACCTCTTTATTTGCGGGGATCGACTAGTCATTTA
>CAZVRM010000337.1:0-1813 GCA_964629605.1 uncultured Oscillospiraceae bacterium | reverse complement strand
ATTGTGCCCGGCCCAATGCTCCCGGATCATTTCGCTGAACATACCGAAGGTTCGTACATTGGCGCGGAGCTCTCCCAACGCCTCCACACTTTCCGGACCGAACTTGTGCATTATGGTATCGTAATTTCCGTTGTAGACCGCGATGAAATCATACTTGTCTTCCAGTATCAGCTGGGCCGCCTTTGCATTTACCTTTTCCGCGGTATCATAGATGAAGTAATCCATTTCCCGGTTCAGGAAGATCAGGGACATACTGTCTCCGGTGGTGGACACGATGGCGCACCGCTTCCCTGCCCGGATGAAATAATCAAAGATGGTATCCACCGTCAGCACCGGCTTGACGTATTTTTTGATACCGTGGTCGTCGGGCATCAGGCCGGTATACATGGAGCCGAAGCACACCGGGGTGACACTGGGCATCACCGACAGCATGGGGATGGCCAGCTGGGAACACACCATAGCCTCGGTGAACAGGTGGGTATAATTCTGATAGAGCCACAGGGCGATGGCATCGGGATTATACAGCAGCGCCCGGTCGGCCTTTCGGCCTGCAAAGGCCTTATCACACAGGGCTTTGACGGCATTGTTTGCAGGTGCAGGCTGTTCTCCGCAGGGAACGCCCAGAATATCACAGACCGTGCGGCAGCAGGAAGTGATGGGCAGAGAATTATACAGCGTACTCATTTGTTTGCCTCCTGTTCTTCTTTGACGATGGCAATACCGGCAGATGCACCGATGCGGGTAGCGCCGGCCTCGATCATAGCCTTGGCGGTGGCATAGTCCCGGATGCCTCCAGAAGCCTTAACGCCCAATTTTGTGCCAACGGCCTTACGCATAAGGGCAACATCCTCCACGGTGGCACCGCCGGTGCTGAAACCGGTGGAGGTCTTGACAAAATCGGCACCGCTGCGGCGGGCAATGCGGCAGGCCTGGTTCTTTTCCTCGTCGGTGAGCAGGCAGGTCTCGATGATGACCTTCAAAATGGCCTGCCCCTCCACGGCGGCGGCCAGCGCCTGAATCTCCTGCTCGATGGCCTTGGTATGTCCCGACTTCATGGCGCAGACATTCATCACCATGTCGATCTCCTTGGCACCCGAGGCAATGGCCTGCAGGGCTTCAAAGGCCTTGGCCTCGGCAGTGGTTGCGCCCAGCGGGAAACCCACCACGGTACAGACCTTGACTTCGGTGCCCTTGAGATTTTTCACACAGCGGGCCACATAATAGGGATTGACACAGACCGAGGCAAAGCCGTATTCCTTGGCCTCTTGACACAGCTGGTCGATCTGTTCCCCTGTTGCGTCGGGTTTCAGCAATGTATGATCGATATAGGATGCAATGGACATGGCAAATCGCTCCTTTATTTTGTTAATTTATCCTTAAATATTAAGGGAAATGCCCGCTTTTGTCAACCGCCAGCCTTGACGGCAGAGGGCTTGAATGGTAAAATAGTAAGCTGAAATATTATGGGATAACAGGCGGATTTTTCCCGCCTTGCGAAAGGGATAGAGAAATATGTGGACTTCCAATCATTGGCAGGATTATGAATTGCTGGACTGCGGCGGCGGTCAGCGACTGGAACGCTGGGGCAAGCAGATCCTGGTGCGCCCCGACCCGCAGGCCATCTGGCAGCCTGCGGGCAGCCCCCTGTGGAAAAAGGCCGACGCCACCTATCACCGCAGCAAAACCGGCGGCGGTCACTGGGAGGTCAGATCTCTGCCCGAACAGTGGACCATCCACTATGAAGAGCTGATGTTCAACATCAAGCCCATGAGCTTCAAGCACACCGGCGTATTCCCCGAGCAGGCCGCCAACT
>CAZVRM010000336.1:0-1815 GCA_964629605.1 uncultured Oscillospiraceae bacterium | reverse complement strand
CCCCTTCTATTATACCAAAAAACCTCGCCATTGGCGAGGTTTTTCGACAGACTGCGCCGGGCGGATGCCCGGCGGTTTTGTGTCTTGTTACAGCAGGAAAATGTTGTTCTCCCGGCAAGTTTCGATCATATCCTTGGGCCAGACGGCGGCGTGCACCTCGCCAATGTGGGCGCAGCGCAGCATCAGCATACACAGGCGGCTCTGGCCGATACCGCCGCCAATGGTGTAGGGCAGCTCGCCGGCCAGCAGCTTTTTGTGGTAATCCAGCTCGGCGCGATCCTGGCAGCCCGATTTTTCCAGCTGCTCCCGGAGGGATTTTTCATCCACACGGATGCCCATGGAAGAAAGCTCAAAGGAACGGTGCAGCACATCGTTCCACACCAGAATGTCGCCGTTCAGCTGCCAGTCGTCATAGTCGGGGGCGCGGCCGTCGTGGGGCTTGCCGCTCTTCAGCTTGTCGCCGATGCGCATGATGAACACCGACTTATAGAACGCGCAGATAGCGTGTTCCCGCTCCTTGGGGGTCAGATCGGGCCAGGTGTCCTCCAGCTCCTGGGAGGTGACGAAGAAAATATCGTCGGCCAGGGGAAAGTCCACGCTGGGGAACTCATAGCAGGTGGTGCGGGCGGTCTGCTTGAGGGCACCGTAAATCTCCTTGACGGTTTTGATGAGATATTCCTCGGTGCGCTGTTCTTTGGTGATGACCTTTTCCCAGTCCCACTGATCCACATAGACCGAGTGCAGGTTGTCCAGCTCCTCGTCCCGGCGGATGGCGTTCATGTCAGTATACAGACCGCGTCCGGGCTCAAAGCCGTATTCGCCCAGCGCCCAGCGCTTCCACTTTGCCAGCGACTGGACGATCTGCACTTCGTTGCCGGGCAGATCCAGCAGATCAAACTGCACGGGGCGTTCCACGCCCGAAAGGTTGTCGTTGAAGCCGCTCTGCAGGGTGACGAACAGTGGGGCGGATACGCGTTCAAGGTTCAGTGCCACGGCCAGATACCGCTGGAAATTATCCTTGATCACCTTAATTCCTTTTTGGGTCTCACGCACGCTCAGCCGGGGGGCATAGCCCTTGGGCAGGATCAGCTTGTCGGTTGCCATGACATCTCAACTCCTTCATCAATCAAAATTACCTCTTTGAGGCTTTTGGTAAAAACATACGATTTATTTTAAGCCCAGTATCAGAGAAATGCAAGAGGAATTTTATTAAAATGAAGCGGTAAATGGGAAAATCTTTGCGAAAAACCCAACTTTGGGCAAATCGCAAGAAAAAACCCGGCAAAAAATCTTTTTCTCATGGGTTTTTACCGATGGAAGTTCTTGACTTTTAAGGGCAGGGGGCGTAAGATATTCTTGTAATAGGGTGTTAATGCGCCCTGTTTCAAGAAATATGTATATAATTTTTGTTGGGAGGTCATCCACATGCATCAGTACATGCAGAGAGTTTATGACGAAGTTAAGGCCCGCAATCCCCACGAGAAGCTGTTCCTGCAGACCGTCGAAGAAGTCTTCGAGTCTCTGGAGCCCATCGTTGAGAAGAATGCCGCCCTGTACGAGAAGTACGGCGTTCTGGAGAGAATGTGCGAGCCCGATCGTATGATCCAGTTCCGCGTTACCTGGGCTGACGACAACGGTATGCCCCATGTCAACCGCGGCTTCCGCGTCCAGTTCAACAGCGCCATTGGTCCCTACAAGGGCGGCCTGCGTTTCGCCAGCGACGTTACCCTGGACACCATGAAGTTCCTGGGCTTCGAGCAGACCTTTAAGAACAGCCTGACCAGCCTGCCTCTGGGCGGCGGCAAGGGCGGTTCC
>CAZVRM010000335.1:0-1816 GCA_964629605.1 uncultured Oscillospiraceae bacterium | reverse complement strand
ATTGCCGGAGCCTGCAGGCACAGCTGCTGCATCGGCTGGGAAATTGATATTGATGCGGAAAGCCTTGCCACCTACAAGACCATGGACGGCGCGCTGGGAGAACGACTGCGTAAGAACATTTCGGCAGACGACCCGCCCCATTTTGTGCTGGGAGAGGGGGAGCGCTGTCCCTTTCTCAACCAACGGAACCTGTGCGATCTGATTTTGGAGGGCGGAGAGGGACTTTTGTGCCAGATCTGCGACGATCATCCCCGGTTTCGGAATTTTTTGCCCGGATACACCGAAATCGGCCTTGGCCTGTGCTGTGAGGGTGCAGCGCAGCTGATTTTGTCGAAAACCGAGCCGGTACAGCTGCTGTCAGAGGGCGAATGGGAAGGAAAAGACCCCGAAGCCGAGGTTCTGCTGGCTCTGCGGCAGCAGGCCTTTGCCATCGTGCAGGATCGAAGCCTGTCCATCCACAGGCGCATGGACAAGCTGCTGCTGTTGTGTCAGGCCTGTGAGCCGGGGCACCCGGCAGACTGGGCGGATGTATTTTTGGAGCTGGAGCGGCTGGATGAAAATTGGACGGCAATGCTGCAAAAGCTGGAGCGTGAGGGCAAAACAGCCCCCATTCCGGAGGGAATGGACACCCAGTGGGAGCAGCTGCTGGTGTATTTCCTCTACCGGCATTTTTTGACGGCCTGGGAGGACGGAGATGTGGGCAGCAAGGCAGGCTTCGCCGTGCTGTCGGTGCGGCTGCTGCGATGCCTGAAGGGACTGTATCCCCAAGTGGAGCTGTCCGAGCTTGCCCGGATGTATTCGGCGGAAATCGAGTATTCCACCGAAAATCTGGACATTTTGTTTGAAGAATTGCTGTAAAGTGGTTGACAAATCTCTACCACCATGGTATAGTAATGTCAGTTAGTTAAAGCTAACTCGATTCCTTCGGTGAATATGTGTTCTGATGTGTGCAAAAAGGCGGCTCGTTTGAGCCGCCTTTTTGTTATGCCGGGATCAGACTTCCTCTTCCTTGATGACATATTTTCGCGTTTTCCAGCTGCCGGTGAAGTAGTACACCAGACCGATGAAGAAGGGGGTATAGCCCGCCAGCGCGTCGCCCAGCCAGAAGCCGATGTAATCCATGCCCAGCACCACGCCCAGCAGCATGCTCAGACCGATGCGCATAACGATGCCGTCCAGAATGGCGGTGGCAAAGTTGACCCGATGGTTGCCGCTGCCGTTGATGAGGGCGTTCATGGGGCTGCGGCAGGCGCTGCCCATAAACAGAACCACCGACACCGGCAGGAACTCCATGGCGATGGTCATAACGGCAGCCTCGTCGGTAAAAATGCCGAAAACCGCCTGGGGGAACAGATACAGACCGAGAGACATCAGCGAGGCCGAGCACAGGGTAAAGGCAAAGCAGGTCATCATGATGCGGGGCACGCGCTCATATTTCTGTGCGCCTACGTTCTGTCCCACCATGGAGGAGCCTGCAGCGTTCACCGAGTTGGAGATCAGGTTGCAGATGGAGCCCAGCTTGTTGACGATGCCTGCCATGGCAGAAACCGCTACGCCGTAGGAATTGATCCAGCTGTTGACGAACAGCTTGGAGAAGTGGATGGAGGCACTCTTGATGGCCATGGGCACGCCCAGCTTGACCAGCGGAGACAGATACTCCATTTTGGGATGGAGGAAGTCATCCAATGACACTTCAAAGCCCATCTCATGTCGGCTGCGCCACAAAAAGACCACGCAGCACAAAAAGGAAAAGCCCTGACTGAACACGGTGGCGATGGCGGCGCCCATGGCGCCCATGTGGAAGCCCCAGACCAGA
>CAZVRM010000334.1:0-1840 GCA_964629605.1 uncultured Oscillospiraceae bacterium | reverse complement strand
GTATCGGGTGATGACGCACATCACGTCAAAGACCTCTTCCTTCTTGAGCACCTCAAGGGTGGGCATACCGGAAGTGCCCTGGGGCTCGCCGTCGTCGGAAAACCGCATGACGCCGTTCTGCAGGATATAAGCGTACACGTTGTGGGTGGCGTCCCAGTACTTTTTGCGCACAGCCGCCAAAATCTCCTGACACTGCTCGGGGGTGCTTACCTTATAAATATGACCGATAAAGCGGGACTTTTTCTCGATGAACTCGATCTCGGCCTCCTGATAAGGAACCTTAAAATTCTTCATGTTCCGGCTCCCTCTGATCCTCGGGCAGCAGATCCCGGATGCGGCCGTAGGTCTTTGCATCCACCACCGCTTCGATGTCGATGCCGGTTTCCACGTACTCGGCCTTTTTCACGTTGGCCTCACGATAGAGCCGATCCAGCACACCGGCCTGGGCATAGGGCAGCACGAACTTGACGGTACGCAGGTTCTCGCCCAAAATCCGGCAGATGTTGTTCACCAGATTTTCCAGACCGATGCCGCGGCTGGCGGCAGTGTAGATGGCGCCGGTCTCCCGGGGCAGCTGATCGTCCCGCAGCAGGTCTACCTTATTAAATACCAGCAGTCTGGGGGTCTTTTCGGCGCCCAGCTGACGGCACAGCTCCTCCACCACCTCTGCCTGCAGCCGCCACTGGGGGTCGCTGGCATCCACCACGTGCACCAGCACGTCGGCATAGACCAGTTCTTCCAGCGTGGAGCGGAAGGCGTCCACCAGATGATGGGGCAGCTTGCGGATGAAGCCGACGGTGTCAGAGATCAGAATGTCGCCCAGCTGCTCGGTGTGCAGCACCCGGGTGGTGGGGTCAAGGGTATCAAACAGCCGGTCGTTGGCGTGAACGCCTGCGCCGGTGAGGGCGTTGAGCATGGTGCTCTTGCCGGCGTTGGTATAGCCCACGATACACACCAGCGGCACCTCGGACTTTTCCCGCTTGCTGCGCTGGGTGGCACGGACACGCTGGAGATCGTCGATCTCCTTTTCCAGCTTCTGGATCTTGCGCCGGATGTGCCGACGGTCGGTCTCCAGCTGGGTTTCACCGGGGCCACGGGTACCGATGGGGCTGGAGCCGCCCGAAGCGGTCTGGCGCACCAGATGGGTCCACATACCGGTCAGACGGGGCAGCAGGTACTGGTACTGAGCCAGCTCCACCTGCAGCTTGCCCTCCGCCGTGTTGGCGCGGTCGGCGAAAATGTCCAGAATGAGGGCGTTGCGGTCGATGACCCGGCAGGCAAGCTCCTCCTCCAGAGCTCGCCCCTGTGAGGGGGACAGCTCGTTGTCGAAGATCACCAGGTCGATGTTATTGGCCTGGATCAGCTCCTTCAATTCCTGCACCTTGCCCTCGCCGATGAAGGTGCGGGGGTCGGGGGTGTGCCGGTTCTGCATGGCGGTGAGCACCGTCTCGCCGCCGGCGGTGGTGAGCAGCTCCTGCAGCTCGGCCATGGTATCCTCGTCGGAATTGTCAAAATCGGCGGCGCTGTCGCAGCACAGACCCACCAAAAGGGCGCGGCCGCGGACGTCTTCCCGCTTTTCCAGCATACTCATAAAGGGTCACCTCGCAAAAGATAAATCTCAAATCAAAAAAAGCAGTTTCCTGCAGCTATGCGCATCCCGAAGTGCGTCAGGCCAACACAGCGCGACAATGTTCAGGTGGGCAAGTCAGCCGGTGCACCGGGTAATCCGCGGAGCACTCCCCCGTTTCTCGGGGTCTTGGGGCCCGCAGGCCCCGAGCCGTCTTTTTCTCTTGTACCGTCAACGGCACGTTCTCTTTTTGACGGGTCAAAAAGAGAATGT
>CAZVRM010000333.1:0-1880 GCA_964629605.1 uncultured Oscillospiraceae bacterium | reverse complement strand
CCCGATGGGCGGTCTTTTTGTGTGGATTTACTGCTCGCCCTTCATGGTCTCCACGATACCGGTGGCAAGGCCTGCCAGGCTCTGCAGTTCAGAGGGGATGATGATCTTGGTGGCCTGACCGTTGGCTGCCGCCTGGAAGGCCTCCAGCGCCTTCAGCTTGATGACGGCATCGGAGGCGCCGGCCTCGTTCAGCAGCTTGATGGAGTCGGCCAGAGCGGTCTGCACCTTCATCAGAGCCTCGGCCTGACCTTCGGCCTCCTTGATCTTCTGCTGCTTGACGGCCTCTGCACGGAGGATGGCGGACTCCTTCTCGCCCTCGGCGATCAGGATGGCCGACTTCTTTTCACCCTCGGCCTTGAGGATGGCCTCGCGGCGTTCGCGCTCGGCCTTCATCTGGCGCTCCATGGCGTCCTGGATCTCACGGGGCGGGATGATGTTCTTCAGCTCCACGCGGTTGACCTTGATGCCCCAGGGATCGGTTGCCTCGTCCAGAATGGCGCGCATTTTGCTGTTGATGATGTCACGGGAGGTCAGGGTCTGATCCAGTTCCAGCTCACCGATAATGTTACGCAGGGTGGTGGCGGTCAGATTTTCAATAGCCGACATGGGCTGCACCACGCCGTAGGTATACAGCTTGGGATCGGACACGAAGAAATACACCACCGTGTCGATCTGCATGGTCACATTGTCAGAGGTGATGACCGGCTGGGGCTTGAAGTCGGCAATGCGCTCCTTCAAAGTGACCTTGTTTGCCACACGGTCAATGAGAGGCACCTTGAAGTGCAGGCCGGTTCCCCAGGTCTGCTGGTAAGCGCCCAGACGCTCGATCACATAGGCGTTGGCCTGGGGTACGATGATCACGTTGGAGATCACCAGCACGATCAGCAGGATCACGATGACGGCAATGACGGCATAGCCGCCGATGGCAATCAAAAACAACGGTGCAAACATAGTCTTTCCTCCTCATTTCTCTCAAACATAAACAAGTTTTACTCGGCGGGGGTGACCATCACCTTCACGCCCTCGATGGAACGGACGATCACCGTGGAACCTGCAGGGATGGGCTTGCCGCTGACGCTGCGGGCTGTCCAGATCTTGCCGTCGGCCTTGACCACGCCGGTGGACTGGTCGTTGTCGATGTCCTCCAGTACCTGGCACCGCTGTCCCAGAATGCGGTCGGCGTTGGTGGGCTGAATCTTATCGTTGAACAGCCGGTCGCTGAGCCCCCGGGTAAAATACACCACCACGCCCGAAACGACGACGAACAGGGCGACCTGCACCAGCAGGTGGGCATTGCACAGAGCGGCGATCATGGCGGCCAGCGCGCCCAGGGCAAACCAAATGGAGGTCAGGCCCAGCGTGGCGGCTTCCACGATACCAAAGAGGATGGCCAGCCCAAGCCAGAAGATATAAACAGGAATCATGGGTTTCCTCCTTTCTTTGGTAATAGTATACCAAAAAGAAAAGCCCCTTGTCTATGCATCAAGGGGCTGATTGGAAAATTTAAGAATCTTAAGAATTTCTGTTACAGCCGGCCGCAGGCCTTTAAGCGGCGCTTGGTCAGCTTTGCCGCCAATACCAGCGCACCGCCGCCGGTCACAAGGCCGGTCAGAACGGCAGTCAGCAGGCTGCCTTCCAGCAAAATCACACCCACGCCGCACAGCAGAAAGGTCACGGCGCCCGCAACGGCCATCACCTGTTCCCGCCAGGCCGGGTCACTGCGGCGCACGCAGGCGCTGCACTGCTCCTCGGCACAAAAGGTCGTCCATTCCACACTCTGTCGGATCATTGTCACAGCCTCCTTTTCAGCATTTTGAGCTTCTTTACTATAATAGACTGCCAAAAAAGAAAAAAGTTCCGGAAAAATCCGCAATGCTGTT
>CAZVRM010000332.1:0-1889 GCA_964629605.1 uncultured Oscillospiraceae bacterium | reverse complement strand
ATCAAAGGTAATGGTCACATGGTAGGCGCGTTCTCCTTCGCCGTTGAGGGAATCCTCCACAAAGCGCCGGATCGCCCCTTCCTGTCCCCGCAGATCCATGGGCAGCGCCACGTCGAAGATCAGGTTCATGTGCCGTTTTCCCTGCACCATCCGGAAATCATGAAGAGAAAGCCTGTTGTCCTTCTGCTGCAGCAGATGGCCGCAGGCTTCCTTTAACCGGTTCAGCACCGGGTCGTCGGTGATGACGGGATCATAGTGGATCACCAGATGGATGCCATGGCTGCGCAGACACTCCCGCTCCATGTCATCGATCAGCTCGTGGCATTCCAGAGGATCCTCCCGGTGGTCCATCTCCACATGCAGCGTGGCGAACTGCTGACCGGGGCCGTATTCATGGACCAGCAGATCGTGATAGCCCAGGACTTTCGGCTGGGAGGCGATGTAATCGGCGATCTTCTGCCGCAGTTCCGGGGTCGCGCCCTCACCCAGGAGGGGGGATATGGTGTCCCGGGCCAGATTTGCGCCGCTGTACAGGATGAACAGGGCTACCGCCAGACCAAAGATGCCGTCCACCCGGATATCGAAAGCTTTTTCGATGATGCCTGCCAGCAGCACGGCAAAGGTCGCAACGCAGTCGTTGCGGCTGTCGGCGGCGGTGGCCGTCAGGGCAGCAGAATCGATGTCCCCTCCCAACTTTCGGTTAAAGAGGAACATCCACAGCTTCAGGCCGATGGAGCCCAGCAGCACCGCGGCGGTAACGCCTGTAAATTCCACGGCGGTGGGGCTGAATATCTTCTCGATGGAAGACTTCGCCAGCTCAAAGCCGATGACCAATATCAGGGCGGCCACCGTCAGACCGCTGATGTATTCGTACCTTGCGTGACCGTAGGGATGGTGCTCGTCGGCGGGCTTTCCCGCCAGCCGAAAGCCCAGCAGCGTCACGATGGAACCGGAGGCGTCGGAGAGGTTGTTCATGGCATCGGCGGTGATGGATACAGAGCCGCTGAGGGTGCCGACCACCAGCTTAAAGGCGAACAGAAGCAGATTGCACACGATACCCACCATGCCGCTTAAAGAGCCAACGGCACTGCGTACCCGGGGATCGGTGATATTTTCATAGTGGGGAACAAAAAGTTTTAATAATAATTTGGTCATAAAAAACTCCTGAAAACTGAGGTTTTGGAAGAAAATCGGCAGGTTCTACCCTGAGTAGAGAGAATATTTCTACCCTTGGGAGGAGAAAACAGTTGTTGTCCACATCAAATAGCGTGACAATTGGGAAGAAATGCAGTATAATTCTGGTAAAGAATCTGTCGGACCATTATACTGCGGATTTGCAAAAAAGTCTATCATGGAGTGAAATACTATGTCCTATCAAATCATTACCGATTCCTGCTGCGATTTTACCCGGCAGCAGTATACCGATCTGGGTGTTACCTGTGCCCCTCTGACGGTGCTTTACAACGGCGAAAGCCACGATAACTTTACCGATCCTGTCGCCGTCAAGGCTTTCTATGACGAGCTGCGCAGCGGTGTCATGGCAACCACCTCCGCTGTCAATCCCGATGGCTGGGCCGCGCTGATGAAGCCTGTTCTGGACAAGGGAGAGGATGTGCTGATCATCGCTTTCTCCTCGGGCCTTTCCACCACCTATCAGTCCGCCGTCATCGCCGCCAAGGAGCTGCAGGAAGTATACCCCGACCGTAAGATCCTTGTGATCGACTCCCTCTGCGCCGCTCTGGGTCAGGGCCTGCTGGTCTGGCATGCCTGCCAGAAGCGGGACGAAGGCCTGACTGTGGAAGAGAATGCCGCCTGGCTGGAAGAGAATAAGCTGAACCTGTGCCACTGGGTCACCGTGGACGACCTGAGCACCCTGAAGCGGGGCGGCC
>CAZVRM010000331.1:406-1904 GCA_964629605.1 uncultured Oscillospiraceae bacterium | reverse complement strand
ACAAAGCTGCCCGCCCCTTCGGTAATGAGCAGACCGTTTTTCCCCAGCTTGCCCAGTCCCGCCAGGGCGGCGGCACAGACCTCCGGGAAGGGGGATGCATCGGCGTAAAAATCGAATCGGCAGCCGGAATACCGCCGGGAAAGTTCCTCTGCCACCGGTGTTAGTCGCTCCCGCAGCACCTGATGATAGTCCGCACCCCGGGCATAAAGCGACAGTTTTCCGGGCGCGACGTGCTCCGACCCATAGGGAAATGCAGCACAAAGCAGGCTTTTCAGCCCGGGGGTAGTGGCGGTTGCACGCTGCCAAGCGTTATCGCTCATATGCTGCCGCAGCCGCTCAGCCGCCAGACAGCCCGCAGCGCAGGCTCCCGCCTGCCGCAGAAGATTTTCCATACCGCACTCCCTTCCGGGGTTGAAAACCCCAATTTGCTATGCTAAAATACCTCATTAAGAGGTGAATTTTCATGTCTGAATTGGGAAAACGTAAGTTTAACGCAGGCCCGCTCTATCTGGCAGGCGCTGCCATCTGCTGGAGCATGGCCGGCACGCTGACCAAGTTTATTCCCTGGAACGCCACCACCGTAGCCTGTCTCCGCGGTCTGATCGCCGCAATAATGCAGATGATCTACACCCGCACCTTCAAGATCAAGATCACCAAGCCGGTGCTGCTCACCGCCATCTGCTATCTGGGCGAGACCCTGCTGTTCACCTTTGCCAACAAAATGACCTCGGCGGGCTCTGCCATCGTACTGCAGAACACCTCGCCCCTGTATATCATGCTGATGGGACTGATCATCCTCAAGCAGAAGCCCTCCAAGCTGGACTGCTGCGTGGGTGTGGTCATCTTCTCGGGTATTCTGCTGTCCATGCTGGACACCATGCGGGGCGGCGAGCTTCCCGGCTCCAATCCCCTGTTGGGCAACATTCTGGCGCTGATCTCCGGCGTGTTCTATGCCGGCATCTTCTTCACCAGCCGTCTGCCCGGGGCAAATGCTCTGCAGTCGGCCATTCTGGGCAATTTGATGTATGTCTTCTTCCTGCCCACCCTGTTCACCGATCAGGCGCTCATGCACCCCGAGACCACCGGCGTGCCGGTGTGGCAGAGCGTGCTGGCTATGCTGGTGCTGGGCACCTGTCAGCTGGGCTTGAGCTACATCTTCTTCGACAAGGGCATCCGCACCACGCCGTCCCTGCAGGCCAGCTTTATCACCATGATCGAGCCGGTGCTCAGTCCCATTCTGGCGCTGATTTTTCTGGGCGAGGCCATGGGCACCCTGTCGGTCATCGGCAGCGTGCTGGTCATTGCCACCATCGTGGTACACAATGTGCTCACCGCAAAAAAAGAGGCTGCAAAAGCCCAATAATCTTCAAGATTGGGCGCGTTGCAAAATGCACACAACCCCCGTCATTCCGAGCCAGTGGACACACTAGCGTGGGAATCCGTCATCTCCTCCGTGGAAAAACGGATTGCCACACCGTTCTGCCGAACGGTTCGCAAT
>CAZVRM010000331.1:0-396 GCA_964629605.1 uncultured Oscillospiraceae bacterium | reverse complement strand
ACAGGCTGCATTTTGCAACGCGCCTTTTTTATTTCCGTTTGCCGCGAACAGGCTTCTTTTCGGCCTTTTTTGCCGGCTTTACAGGCTTTTCTGCCCGTTTTTCGGGTTTGACCGGGCGTGCATCAGCGTTTTGCGCCTTTTTGCGCTCCCGCCGGTCACGCTCCTCGGCAGGAATGTAGGGCTTCTTCTCGGGCGGCACCAAACAGTGCTTGTTCCAGCCGATGAGATCCTCCCGGTTTGCCAGCTTGAGCGCCTTACGCACCAAAGCGTGGTTCTTGGGGTTGCCCGACTGCAGCAAAGCGCGCTGCATGGCCTTGTCCTCGGGGTCGCGGGCAACGAACACCTCGGTCATGTCCCGGGGATCCAGCCCGGTGTAATACATGGCGGTGGACAGGG
>CAZVRM010000330.1:0-1904 GCA_964629605.1 uncultured Oscillospiraceae bacterium | reverse complement strand
AGTTTTTTCTTGCGGGAGGCCTCCTCCACCGCCCAGGCAAACTCTGCCGGTGTGACAAAATCGGGCAGGCGGATGCAGGAGATCCATTGGAAAGTGCTTTTATCGGCGTAGTCTACACCCCGGACGTCCGCCTGCCACCAAAAGCCCTCCAGCGGCGGAACTACAAAATCGTAGTAGCCCGCCATCCGGTGGTCGCCCATCTTGCTCATTTTGATGGTGTAGGCCACGGCATACAGCACGCCGATGGCGGCCTTGTAGTCGCCGTCCTCCGCATTGGGATCGCCATGCCCTCGCACAGCCACGTATTGCATGGGCGGCACGGTGAGGATCTCCGGCTTATTTTTAGGCAGATAGAACGCCTTATACTCTTTTTTAAAATCAAAGGCCATGGTTTCGCCTCATTTCATCGAACTTTTGTTCTATTTTACTGCATATTTCCTCAAATGTCAATGAAAAAAGCGGCCTTTTGGCCGCTTTTCCCTTAAAATTCCTGATAAGGATTGCGTTTGTCATAGGCCCAGGCGGCCTTGCCGTAGTACACCAGCATCACCACATAAGCGCCGATGGCAATGATATACAGCCAACCGGTAAGCAGGCTGGCGATCAGGCGAACGACCACCCACGCGGTAAAGCACTTGTAGATTTTGTCGGCATAGAGATTTTTCCGGGCAATATACTGCAACTCCCGCACACCCAGCACGCAGAAGTACATGATGAAAAAGCTGCCCAGATCGGTGATGTAATACAGCACCTGGCTGACCAGCGTAGGCAGGTTCAGGGTGAACAGACCCAGATTCTGCACAAAGGTCAGCAGACCCATCGCCACGTTATAGGCGCACAGGATCTTGGAAAACTTGCCTGCATAGTGCCAGAACTGGGTCTGGGGCAAGCCCTCCGAGCCGCTCATAATGAGCCAATAACCCAGAGCCGTAGCCAGATACATCACCAGTGTGAAGATGGCCGACACCATCCGGGCGGTGGGGATGAAGTTCATCAGCAGGATCTGCACCGGGACGGCCAGAATACTCACCAGACCGGCCATGGCCAGCAGGATACCGAAAAAGACTTTTTTCATGGGGATTCCTCCTTATAGGATACAGAACTATTCAACGGGGCGTCGAGGACGCCGCCCCCCTACGCCTGCTCCCCTTCCACAAGGGAGCCAATCTGATTTGAAAAAAGACACCGCAGAAATCTGCGGTGTCTTAAAAACGATCATTTAGCGATACATTTTTTTCTTAGCACGGGCGGCTTCGCTCTTCTTGCGACGCTTGACGCTGGGGCTCTCGTAGCACTCACGCTTACGGAGTTCGGAAAGCACACCGGACTTAGCGCAGGAACGCTTAAAGCGGCGCAGAGCATTGTCCAAAGACTCATCCGGCTTCACGCGGATCTCAGACATTTCTATTTCCCTCCCTCCATGAACAAAACAAAATGATGACACGCATCACATAATTATTATATGCATGTGACCCCTGTTTGTCAAGCTTTTTATACAGGTTTTACCACGAAATTCACGATTTTCTTCTTGATGACGATGGCCTTGACCACCTTCATGCCAGCCATCGCGGCCTGCACCTTGCTGTCAGCCAGAGCCTGCTCCTCGATGGCCTTTTCGTCGGCATCGGCGGAGATGGTGATGACAGAACGCACCTTGCCGTTGATCTGAACAGCGATGTCGATCTCGGCATCCTTGCACTTTTCCTCGTCATAGGTGGGCCAGGGCTCGTAAGCAATGGTGTCCTCATGACCCAGAATCTGCCAGATTTCCTCGCCCACGTGGGGAGTGATGCAGGACATCATCTTGATGAAGCCCTCGGCATATTCTCTGGGGCAGGTGCCGTTCTTATAGACCTCATTGACGAAGACCATCATCTGAGCGATGGCGGTGTTGAAGCCCAGGG
>CAZVRM010000329.1:0-1905 GCA_964629605.1 uncultured Oscillospiraceae bacterium | reverse complement strand
GATACAGGATGATGATGGGCAGGATGCTCATCATGATGACCGCCATGGTGGCGCCCAGATCCACGGTGCCGTAGCTGCCCTTCAGGTACTGCACGTGGATGGGAATGGTCTTATACTTGGTCTGGTCCAGAACCAGATAGGGCAGCAGGTAGTCGTTCCAGATCCACATGACCTCCAGAATACCGACGGAGATCAGCGTGGGCTTCAGCATGGGCAGCACCACCCAGAAGAAGGTGCGTACCGGGCCACAGCCGTCGATGGAAGCGGCTTCCTCCACCTCCAGCGGAAGGCCCTTGACAAAGCCGACGAACATGAAGATGGCCAGACCTGCACCGAAGCCCAGATAGATGATGGGGATGGAGTAGGGGGTGTTCAGCCTGAGGCGGTCAGCCGTGAAGGACAGTGTGAACATGACCATCTGGAAGGGTACGATCATGGAGAAGGTGCACAGATAGTAGAAAATGCGGGCAAAGGTGTTGTCCACACGGGCAATGTACCATGCCGTCATGGAGCAGCACAGCAGGATCAGCAGCGTGGAGACCACGGTGATGAGCAGGCTGTACACGGCGGATTTCATAAAGGGGTAGTTGCCGAAGGTCAGGCCTTCCAGATAGTTGGAAAAGCCGTAAAAGCTTTCGGCGTCGGGCAGGGCAAAGGGGTTGGTGTTGATGGCACCGTTGCGCTTGAAGGAGTTGATGACCACTTCAAACACAGGGATGAGCCACACAACGCTGAACAGCGCGAAGACGGCGGTCAGCACATAGCTGAGCGGCGTGTAATGCGGTTTCTGCTTCATTACTGCTGCACCTCCTTGGAGCGGGTGGCGTACAGCTGGGTAAGTGCCAGCGCGGCCACCAGAAAGAAGAAGATAACGGCCTTGGCCTGTGCAACGCCGTGCCAGTCCTTGCTGATGGTGTAGGTGTTGTAGATGTTCAGTGCCAGCAGCTCGGTGGCGCGGATCTTGCTGCCGTCCGCCAGCGTGGTGATGGGGTTGCCGCCGGTCAGGGCAAGGTTCTGGTCAAACATCTTGAAGCTGTTGGTCAGGGTGAGGAAGGTGCAGATGGTGATGGAAGGCATCACGTTGGGCAGGATGACCTTGGTCAGGGTCTGCCAGCTGTTGGCGCCGTCGATCCTGGCGGCCTCCAGCATATCACCGGGAACAGCCTGCAGACCGGCGATGTAGATGATCATCATGTAACCGATCTGCTGCCAGGCAACCAGAATGACCAGCCCCCAGAAACCGTAGGTGGCGCTGGCTTCCAGATATGTGCCGTAGCGCCGCAGGATGCCGTCGAAGATCATGGACCAGATGTAGCCCAGAACAACGCCGCCGATCAGGTTGGGCATGAAGAAAACGGTACGGAACAGGTTGGCGCCGCGCATGGTCTGGGTCAGCGCGTAAGCGATGAAGAAGGCGCATACGTTGATAAGCACGATGGAGACCACGGCAAAGCCGGCGGTGTTCCAGAAAGCGCGGCCGAAGCTGGGATCCCTGAATGCCTTGACGTAGTTGCTCAGCCCTACCCATTTGGCATCCTTCGGGGTCATAAAGTTGCAGAAGGAAAGGTAGATGCCCTGAATAAAGGGCCAGATGAAGCCGATGCAGAAGCACAGGAACGTGGGCAGTACAAACAGCGGGGCCCAGCGCTGGATCGGCTTGCGGATCAGGCTGCTGGTCACGCTGGAAGCGCTGGGACGGCGGGCCTTTTTGACTTTTTTCTCAGACAAGGTCTATACCCTCGCTTTCTTTTAAAATAGGCGGCGGATGCCGGGGAGTTTGTCATTCTGAGGCGTGGCGGAAGGTGGAAAGCCCCCCTTCGGTCACGCCTCAAAATGACGGGCTCGCAGATGGAAAAAAGCACGGAACGAACGCGTATTTGCCAAAACAGGAGCTGGCGCTGCAGC
>CAZVRM010000328.1:0-1911 GCA_964629605.1 uncultured Oscillospiraceae bacterium | reverse complement strand
TGTCATTCCGAGCAAAAATGCCGCCAAATGGCGGCATTTTGCGTGGGAATCCGTACATTCCAGCATTGGAAAACGGATTGCCACGGCCTGTTTCACAGGCCTCGCAATGACAGAATTGCATTTTGCAACGCGTCTTTCGTTTACTCTCCGATAAATCCCGGTGTGGACAGATACCGCTCGCCGGTGTCGGGCAGCAGAGCCACGATGGTCTTGCCCTTGTTTTCCGGACGCTTTGCCAGCTGAATTGCGGCAAAAATAGCCGCGCCCGAGGTAATACCCACCAGAATACCCTCCTGCCGCGCCGCGCGCTGGCAGGTCTGATAGGCCGCCTCCCCGCTCACCGGGAAAATCTCGTCATAGATGCCGGTGTCCAGCACAGAAGGCACAAAATTTGCGCCGATGCCCTGTAGGGGATGAGGGCCGGCCTTGCCGCCCGACAGCAGAGGCGATGCCTCGGGCTCCACCGCCACCACCTTGATGGCGGGATTTTTACCCTTGAGGTACTTGCCGGTACCGGTAATGGTGCCGCCGGTGCCAACGCCGGCAACAAAAAGATCCACCTGCCCGTCGGTGTCCTCCCAGATCTCCACGCCGGTGGAGGCCAGATGAGCCGCCGGGTTGGAGGGATTGTCGAACTGTGCCGGGATAAAACTGCCGGGAATCTCCCTTGCCAGCTCCTCGGCCTTTTGGTTGGCGCCCTTCATGCCCTGCGCGCCGGGGGTCAGCACCACTTCGGCGCCGTAAGCCCGCATGAGCATCTGCCGCTCCACGCTCATGGAGTCGGGCATGACGATGATGGTGCGATAGCCACGGGTGGCGGCGATGACCGCCAGCCCGATGCCGGTGGAGCCGGAGGTGGCCTCAATGATGGTAGCGCCCGCCTTCAAAATGCCTTTTTCTTCGGCATCCAGCACCATCTGCAGTGCCACACGATCCTTCACACTGCCGCCGGGATTGCATTTTTCCAGTTTGACCAGCACCCGCGCCTGCAGATTTTCCGCCTGTTCCATACGGCAAAGCTCCAGCAGGGGCGTTTTGCCGATCAGCTGATCCACAGAAGTATATATTTTCATAAGAGCGTCCTCCTTTACCATGCTAAAATCATCATGCACCCCGGGACGCAAAAAGTCAAGAAAAGATATGCAAATCCCGTTCTTTGTGTTATAATTTCTCTGTTAAACTTATTTTATATATAAAGGAGCATCTTCCTATGAAAAAGACCTATCGTTGGGACAATCTCACCAGCCGTGAACTGGGCGCTCTGGCAGAAAACAACGCCATCGTTCTGATCCCCACCGGCTCCACCGAACAGCATGGCCCCCATCTGCCCGTTGGCACCGACGCCATTCTGGCTACCTGGTTTGCCGAGCGCACCGCTCAGGGTCTGCAGGAAAAGGGCGTGCCCGCCGTGGTGGCTCCCACCTTTGCCATCGCCAACTCCATGCATCATATGAACTTCCCCGGCAGTCTGAGCCTGCGCCCCCGCACCTATATGGAGTGCCTGCAGGAGCAGTGCCGTGCCATCGCCTCCCACGGCTTCAAGCGGATGGCCATCATCAACGGTCACGGCGGCAACATCGCTCCCACCAAGGCCGCTCTGGTGGACATCAATCTGGAGCTGGGCTTCCCCGTCTATTTCCTGGAGTACATTGTGGTGGACGAGGCTCCCTTCCTGGACACCCAGAAGGGCATGATCCACGCCTGCGAGAGCGAAACTTCCCTCATGCTGGCCTATGACGAAAGCCTGGTGGACCCCATTTACAAGGAAACCTCCGGCTATCCCGACAGCTGCACCAAGCATGAGGACGAGGGTGTTCTGCATACCTTCCATCGGATGGAATCCCACACCGTCAACGGCGTCATGGGCAACAGCTGCGCCGCCACCAAGGAAAAGGGCATCGCCCTTGCCGA
>CAZVRM010000327.1:0-1924 GCA_964629605.1 uncultured Oscillospiraceae bacterium | reverse complement strand
ACCGCCCTTTCACGGCGGTAACATGGGTTCGATTCCCGTACGGGTCACCAAAAATCGGCAATCTTCGTAAGAAGGTTGCCGATTTTTACTCATTACTTCTTCACTATTCCTTTTTCACTAGAAAACCCTGCCCCTGGGAAAAACCAGGGGCAGGGCGCATGTACCGTTACCGATCTCAGCAGCAGCCGCAGTTGTTGTTGTCGCAGCCACAGCTGTTGTTATTGCCGCAGCAGAAGATCAGGATCAGGATGATGATCCACCACCAGTTGTTCCCGCCAATGCCGCACAGACCGTTGGAATTGCAATTCATAGAGATGACCTCCTCATGGATTTCCGGGGCCATCGCCCCGTTCATTCCATGATATGTGCAGGTCGGGATTTGGTGATTGGGGGCTGTTTGTTTTTCTATTCCTGCTTCAGCGCGTCCCAGTAGGCCAGGACTTCCGGTGTGCAGAGGCCGCCGCGGAGGAAACTTTTTTCCACAGCCTCCATGGCAGTGCTGCCAATACTGTCGTAAGCAGCGGCGCTCTCTGTGGCTCCGATGCAGAACCGCAAACCCTTGACACTGTAAGTGGGCGCTGCATCGAAGTGAACTGCCGCCGCATAGGCCTTTCGGAGGTAGGTTCTGGCCTCCTCGTTCAATCCGTCCCTCGCCCGCAGACAGCCACATTCGGCATAGAAGGGCGCCAGCAGCTTATCCACGTAGGCCACAGCGCCATCGTCCGTTTTCAGGGATTCCAGGTACCGGATCAGCCACAGCATGGCATCCAAAGACGAAGGATAATCTTCTTTTTTGGCGAACAGATTGGCGTAGCCGCACATAGTCTGCACCAAGGTTTGCATACACGCCCCATAGGCCTTGACCAAATACTCCGTCGCGTCCTCTGGATCAAATCGGTCTGAGGTGGCGTAGGTATAGCCGATCAGGGAGTCGCTGACGCCGCACACATTGTGCCGCTTCAGCAACTCGATACCCTCACTTTCCCGTCCCAGGGCCAGCAGGCACCGAGCAATCTCCACCTGCAGGGCGGCCTCGCTGTTGGCGGGGTCCGTATTCTGCGGCAGCAGCAGGATGGCCCGCCGCATCAATTCCACCGCTTTTTCCAACGCGCGGGCATCGCCCGTCTCCACGCCTTTCATCTGGTACATCACGCCGCAGCGTCTGACGATGCGGAAATCGTTGGGGTAGCGGACCAGGGACTTCTCTGCTTCCACGGACGCAGTCTCAAAATTCTTTTCCCTTTGTAGGCTGTGGATGCGTTCCTCCAGGACCTCCGCCGCGCTGCTGCGCAGCTCATAGCCTACCAGGGCATCCAGTGACACACCGAACAGGTCCGCCAGCTCCACCAGATAGCGCAGCTCCGGTGTGGCTGCGCCCCGCTCCCATTTGGAAACAGCGGCAGTAGACACGCCCATGGCCTCGGCCAACTGCTCCTGGGACATGGACTGCTGCTTTCTCAACTGCCAAATTCGTTCCGCAAGCTGTACTTTCATAGGAAAACCTCCGTTTCGTTTTTCCTATGATATCACGAAACAGGCCATTCGAACAGGCAGGAGACGTACTATTGTTATAGTTTTTCTTAAACCCACAGTTCATCTCTCTGGCTGATAAAACGGAAAACACAACCGGCGCCGCAGCGCTGGTTGTGTTTTCCGTTTTTTTAGAAATAATTTACCAAACCGATGATCAGCAAGGCTGCCATGATGACCGGAAGGACATAGGTCATATAGCCGCGCATCCACTTCTGGATCTTCAGGCCCTTGCCGGTGTTGGCTTCGGCGGTGTAATTCTGCCATCCCCAGGCCTTTTTGCCGGTGCAGAACAGAATGATCGCCAAAGAACCACCGGGCAGGATCAGATTGCTGACGGGTTGCCTGCTTTGCGGCGCAGATGGATCCTACTTTGGAGGAATTGGGTGATATT
>CAZVRM010000326.1:0-1959 GCA_964629605.1 uncultured Oscillospiraceae bacterium | reverse complement strand
TGCTCTTCCGGATCAGGGGTAGCAAAAAACTCATCGTTGATGTATAATTGAAGCTTGTCCCCCTCCTGGAGGCGGTAATCCTTCTCCACCCGCTTGCCGCCCAGCTTGATGCGTTTGAGGCGAATGTACTTGTGGAGCAGAGCCGGGGGCAGGGCAGGCAGGGCTTTTGTGAGATATTTGTCCAGCCGCTGACCGGCATCGTTGCGATTGATGACCAATTCTTTCATGATATGTTCCTCGCATTTTGTTCAAAAGAAACTTTTTTTATTTTCCAGGGCACAAATCGTAAAAAATCCTTGACTTTTTGCCGATTGCTTTCTATAATAAATTCTGCGTTATTGTGAAAAGGAGTTTTTCATGCAGATCCGACTTCAGGAACTGGCTACGATGCCTGACTATCGTGCCCGATTCGATTATACCATAGATCTTTCCCAAGAGGAAGTAGGTTTCGAATTTCCTTTCCGGCAGCCTGTGCGGCTGGAGGGCGAGGTTTCTGACGACGCTGGGGCAATTACCCTCAGCGCTACCGTCTATGCCCATGTGACCACACGGTGCGCCCGGTGCGGCAAACCGGTGGAGTATGACAAGGAGACAGATGTGGAGTTTCTCCTGGTCAAAGAGCTGGAAGGCGAAGAGGAGGACTTGCGGGACGACGTATACCTGGTAGAGTCTGACGTTGTGGAACTGGACGACATCCTCATTCCGGAACTGATTCTGGATATGGAGATGGCGGTGGTCTGCGACGAGGACTGCAAGGGTCTGTGCCCCAAATGCGGCAAGAACCTGAATCAGGGCGATTGTGGATGCGTTGTCAAGGAAGTGGATCCTCGTCTGGCCGTTCTGCAGAAGTTCCTGGACAGCACGAAATAACATTGTAAGAAATATATGGTTTCCATAGATTGAGGAGGTGTCCAAATGGCAGTACCCCGCGCGCGAATTTCCAAGCAGCGTCGTAACAAGAGACGGAGCTCTCACTGGAAGCTGGCTTTGCCCGGTCTGGTCAAGTGCCCCAAGTGCGGCGAGCCCGTTCTGTCCCACAGAGCCTGCAAGGCTTGTGGCTACTACGCCGGCCGTCAGGTCATTAAGGTCGCTGAGGAAAACTAAAGCATAAGAAAATGGAGAGGGCGTAAAAACCTTCTCCATTTTTTTCTCCCCGAAAAATCGCGGATTTTTCGGGGCCCCCGATTCAAATAGATTTGCGGCAAATGAATTGCCGCAAATCGCACGCCGCACTTGCGGCGGCAGACAGAAGTCTGCTGCGTCCTTGCGGACGAAAACCAAGCAAAGCCGCACTTGCGGCGGCGGACAAAAGTCCGCTGAAATTTATGGAATGGAGGCCTTTTATGTCTGCCATCATTACCAAGATCGATCCCCGTTCCCCGGCGGAAAAGGCCGGCCTGCAGGTGGGGGAGACTCTGCTGACCATCGGCGGCAGAGCCATCCGGGATGTGCTGGATTACAAATTTTACGCCTATGATCCCCAGCTGAACCTGGAAATCCAGGGCAAGGACGGCGCAAAGCGTACCGTCAAGATCCGCAAGGCCGAGGGTCAGGATCTGGGTCTGGAGTTTGAGACCTACCTGATGGACGCCCAGAAGGGCTGCGCCAACCGGTGCGTCTTCTGCTTCATCGACCAGCTGCCCCGCGGTATGCGCAAGAGCCTGTATTTCAAGGACGACGACGCCCGTCTGTCCTTTTTGCTGGGCAATTACATCACTATGACCAACCTCAGCGACGAGGATGCCGACCGCATTGTCCGCATGAAGATCTCGCCGCTGAATATTTCGGTGCACACCACCGACCCCGAGCTGCGCACCAGGATGCTGGGCAACCCCAACGGCGGCTCCAGCCTGCGCCATCTCAAGTCCTTTGTCGATGCCGGGGTCAAGATCCATGCCCAGATCGTGGCCTGCCCCGGCTGGAACGACGGCGATCAGCTGAAAAAGACGCTGGCCGATT
>CAZVRM010000325.1:0-1961 GCA_964629605.1 uncultured Oscillospiraceae bacterium | reverse complement strand
GGCGAGGTTTTTCGACAGACTGAAGCGGCTCATACGAGCCGCTTTTTTGCATAAAATCAAGTTTTTTTCAAATCGCGGGCTGCATCCTCCGCTGCCCAGTTGGCACGGCACCGGTCGCGCCAGTGACTCTTATAGTAATAGAGCAGCTGCAATGCGAAACACATGGCCCATCCGGCAGGATAGCCCAAGCCCACGAACCAGGGATTGTTCAGGGCTGCAAACTGGGTGCCGATGGCCAGATACATCTGACGGAACAGCACGAAAGAGAACAGCATGATGACCATGGGTGCCTTGGCATCGCCCGCACCGCGCAGGGCACCGGCGTAGATCTGGTTGAAGCAGATGATCAGATAGAAGGGCGAAATCAGCCGGATGAAGGTCTTGCCGTATTCCAGAACCGCCGGGTCGGCATTGAAGATCTTGATCAGGGGCACACAGAAGATGAAAACCAACGTGATCAGACATCCGGTGACCAGAATCGACAACGTCACCGCCGTGCGGATACCCTTTTCGGTACGTTCCAGATCCCGGTTTCCGATGTTCTGTCCCACGAAAGTTGTCGATGCCATGGAAATGGACTGCATGGGCAGCAGGATGAACTGGTCGATGCGGTGATAGCAGCTCCAGCCCGCCACACAGTTGGTACCGAAAGAGTTGATATAACTCTGAACGAACACATTGGAGAAAGCGGTCAGCGCCTGCTGCAGACCGGAAGGCAGACCCACCCGAATAATGCTCTTCATAATGGCCGGATAGATTTTCAGCTTGGAGGGCCGGAAGCGATGCACATCCTGGGTGCGGTACAGGGTGATGTAAATCAGTGCTGCCGAGGAGAACTGGGCGATGATGGTGGCGTAAGCCACGCCCTCTACGCCCATGTGGAACCCCAGCACGAACAAAAGATCCAGTACGATGTTGACGATGGAGCTGAACACCAAAAAATACAGCGGCCGGCGGCTGTCACCCACTGCACGCAGGATGCCCGAACCCATATTATACAGCATCAGGCCGGAAATGCCGCCAAAATAGATCTGCAGATAGGCCTTGGCCTCCACAAACACATCCTGAGGCGTTTTCATCAGAGTCAGCATGACAGGCGCCAACAGCATACCAGCTATCGTGCCGATCGCACCGATGATCAATGTCAAGGCGATGGTCGTATGGACAGCCTTATGGACCCCCTCCGGGTCTTTTGCGCCAAAGCGCTGGGAGATGATAACACCCGCACCTACCGACACACCGGAGAAAAAGCCTACCAGCATATTGATGATGGAGGTGGTGGAGCCTACCGCCGCCAGCGCCTGCTTGCTGACGAACTGTCCCACCACGATGGAGTCCACCGTGTTATACAGCTGCTGGAACAGGTTTCCCACCATCAGCGGCAGTGCAAAGGCCAAAAGATGCTTCCATATGGTGCCCTGGGTCATATCCCGGGTCTTTTTTCGCGGCGCAGCCATCAAAACCCACCTCTTTTATTTAAAACCATTGATATTGCAGCTATTTTACTCCTTTTCCTTTCATCTTGCAACCCTTTCTGTTGCTGTCCTTTTTATCGTGCAGTATTTTCGATATTCTATCCTCAGAAAGATCAAGGAGGGCCTGATATGAATACGAAATTGATGCATTTTTCCAATCATCTGGAGCTGTACGGCGTCCTGCTTTTACTGTTTTCCGCTTTGCGTGCCGACGGAGGCCTGACCTTTTGGCTGCCATCCGCCTTGGCGGGTATCGTCCTGTGTCTGGCCGGTCTGGGCTTGTCCTGGTTGTGTTCTCCGAAAGGTCTGGCTTTTCGCCGCCGACAGTCTACCGCCCAAAGACCGGCTCCGTCCCTCCCTGCCGAAAAGCTGATCCCTTTCCCCAAAGCGGGATGATGAAAAAGCTGCCGCAGACGCATGGTCTGCGGCAGTTGAGACTGTCAAAGAACCGCTTCGCTGGGTTCTTTTCGACAATTTGGTTCCGCG
>CAZVRM010000324.1:1561-1963 GCA_964629605.1 uncultured Oscillospiraceae bacterium | reverse complement strand
TTCCTGATTTCCAGCGGCTGCGATATTCCCCCCGTATCCCCCTGGGAGAACATCGACGCGTTTTTCAATGCCGCAGAAAGCTTTTACCGCTAACGAAAGGATGGTGCCGCAATGAGCGCTATGACTGGCCGTGAACGCGTGATCGCCGCCATTGAGCGCAAACCCCTGGACCGGATCCCCCGCTACGACGCATTCTGGGAAGATGCCCTCATGCACTGGAAAGAGGATGGCCTGTGTCTGCCCGAACCCCGGACCATCCTTGTGAACGGAGAAACAAAGCAGATCAGCACCCCCGAAAATGAGTACTTCGGCTTTGATATCGCGCCTTTGTATATGGATGTCTCCATGCGCTTTCCTACAGGGCTTGTGGAAGACGACGGTGTGAAGATCACCGTAGCTGAC
>CAZVRM010000324.1:0-1551 GCA_964629605.1 uncultured Oscillospiraceae bacterium | reverse complement strand
AATTCAAGGGAAGAGCGTCCTCTATGCGCTTCATCTCCCATATGGTCGAGGATGAAGACGATTGGAATAAGTACAAGCACCGTCTTTCTCTGGACCTGAACGACACCGCCCGTGTAGACTGCGAGAGCTACTACCTGCACACCAAAGAGTACCCCACCTGGGAGGGCTTTACCGAAATTTTCAAGGCCTACCGGCAGCTGGACAAATTTATCCCTGTGACGGTTTACGGTCCCTGGGAGTCCGCATGGCGCCACCATGGCTATGAAGCCAGCCTGATGGATCTGGTCGCTGAGCCGGAAATGATGGGCGAGATGTTTCAGATGATCACCGATCTGACCATCGCCACCGTGCAGCACATGATCGATCTTGGCTGCAAGCCCGATGCGGTCTGGCTGACAGAGGATATGGGCGGCACCCACACCACCCTGTTCTCCCCCAAGAATTACACAGACCTGCTGTTCCCCTGCCACAAAAAGCTGGGTGATTTTCTCCATGCAAACGGCATCTATTTCTTCATGCACAGCTGCGGTTACATTGAACCCTTCCTGCCTTATTTGGTTGAGGCCGGTCTGGATGTGATCCAGGCGCTTCAGGCCAACACAGGCATGCACCTGAAGAATCTGAAGCCGAAATTCGGCGACAAGCTGACCTTCTTCGGCAACATCTCCGAGCAGAATTTCAAGAACGGCAAGGAAGCCATTGATGCCGAGCTGCGGGAAAAGGTGCCGGTGGCTATGGAGGGCGGCGGATATATCTACCACTCTGACCACAGCATTCCGCCGGAGGTCTCCCTGGAAACTTACCTGCACGCAATGAAAGTACTGGATGAGATCGGTACATACTGAAATAACAAAAACTGTATCACCGTTTTTTCTCCGGTGATGCAGTTTTTTTACCCCTGCCAAGCCGCAAAACAAATTGACATGCCATTTATGGGTTGCTATAGTGATAGAGAAGATCATAAATTGCGACAATTTATCATTGGGGAGGAATATACATGATCTCATGCACCGAGTTTATTCCGGCATACTCCGAGCTGTTTAAGTTTATTGATAAGAAATCCGGGCGGCAGGCAGTCTATGACTACTGGAACTGGCTGTTTCAACCGGAGAAAAGCCCTCTGAACGCGCATTTGGACCGGGCCGGTATCCGGGGCTGCTGGGATTACTGGACGGTCATCCACATTGAGGAGGCCTGTGACAACACCCAGGTGTTCAACGAAAAAGACGGCTGGCATATCAGCTGCATGCACTCCTGCCCCTCCAAGGGTCGCTTTGACAAGCTGGGCTACATGGCGCCCTTTGACGAGTACTGCAAGCACTGCGACGGCTATGAGTGGTCTCTAAACAAGCATGGGCTTGTGCAGTACAACGATTACCGCGGCGCGGAACGGGCCTGCTGCCGGACACTGATCATCGACCCCAAGAAATTCCCGGGGGACCCTCAGGAAATGGTGGAAAAGATGTATGAGTGTGAGATGAACGGCTGCACAGCGGACACCACCGGCTGCCCCTTTACATCTGAAGACACCATCCAGCAGACCACCACCTC
>CAZVRM010000323.1:0-1965 GCA_964629605.1 uncultured Oscillospiraceae bacterium | reverse complement strand
TATCCTGGAACGTCATATCCCAGCCCTCGGGCTGCGTGAAACCGGCCATCCAATCCATGGTTTCCTGATTGACGATGGTCATCTCCATACCGATTGACGCAAAGGCGTCCTGCATGAGCATCGCAATGGACTGACTGGACTCATCACCGGAGGGAATTGTACACACAAAGGTCAGGCGTTCGCCATCTTTTTCGCGGATGCCATCGTTGTCGGAATCCACCCAACCGGCAGCATCCAACAGATCGGCGGCATGAGCGGGATCGTAGGAATAGCTTACATCAGGGCAAACATCTTCGTACAGGCCGCCCTCGGTGATAACATTGTTCACCACGGGTTCGATACCATAGGAGATGCCCTGAGAAATGGTCTCCTTGTCAATGGAATAAGCAATGGCCTGACGCACAGCAAAATCACCCAACACACCATTGAAGTTCAGAGTCAGGTTGCGGTAAGAAGTTGCGTGTTCAGAAACCTTACCTGCCATACCAGGCAGAGAGCTTGCCTGCTGATATTCATCATGATTCATTTCAGCGATGCCGTAAAGCAAATCTACCTCGCCGTTTTGCAGCGCCTGGATTCTGGACGTTGCATCGGGGATGTACTTGGAGACGACTTCATCCCAATAGGGGGTATCGCCCCAGTAGTTTTCGTTGCGTACAAAGGTAGTGGATTCGCCTGCCACATAGTTCGTGTAGACATAGGGGCCAGTACCTACGGGGAGGCCTTCTTCTCCGGCATTTTTAGCCTCGATCTGCTTCGGGGAGACCATAACACACACGTCTGGCCAGCAGAAATCGGTGAGCAGACCGTAATAGGGGGTGGAGTAGCTCAAAACCACGGTATGCTCATCAGCAGCTTCCATGTTGGTGCAATTTCCAATAGCAGGAAGAGCATAAGAAGCAGGGGTGGTGAGCAGATCTGTAAGGTTGGCAATGACCGCCTCGGCGTTGAAGGACTCACCATCGTGGAAAGTGATGCCCTGCTTCAAATGGAGGGTCAATGTGCAACCATCGTCGCTGATTTCATAAGCATCCACCAGTACGGGAACGACTTCGCCGTTTTCATAGGTGAACAGAGTTTCATAGCACAAGCGGCGGATCGTGTAATTTTCGGGGATCATAGTCACGGGATAGAGGCTGGTTGTCTCGCCAATAGAAGCGATATTCAGGACCTTGGCGGTGGCTTCGCTGTTGTCTGATGTATCCGGTCCATCAGACGCCGTGTTGCCGCAGGCTGCCAGTCCCAGAACGAGGCAAGCAGACAAAAGCAGGGATAACAGTTTCTTCATTGGAATTCTCCTTTTTATTTGATTTATTCTCGAACGGACTCATGAATGATCTGTCCGCGTTCGATCTCAAAAAGTCTGGAGCACAGACGCGCTGCCGTGCTCTCATCATGGGTAATGAGCAAATAACTGCAATCATGGGTCCGTTGATATTTCTGCAGTACCCGTAATACAGCTTCCGCAGAGATTAGATCCAGCCCAGCGGTGATCTCGTCCAACACCAGAAAGCGAGGCTCTATCGCCAGTGAACGCACCAGGCCCAGTCTGCGCTGTTCTCCACCAGACAGACGGCTGACTGGAGTTTTGATGATCTCGGGCTTTAACTCCATTTGCTCCATGAGCGACATCACTCGCTCTCTGCGCTGTGCTTTGGAAAGTGTTGTCAGGTTGCAAAGAGCCTCCTCCGCATTTTGCAGGACGCTCCTTCCGGGACTCAGTGTTCCGGTCGCATCTTGAAAGACAGCCTGAAGCTGGGTGCGTTTTTCACGCCATTTGTGCCTTTTCCAGCCCCTTACATCCTCGCCGTCTATATAGACAGCTCCTGTCGTCGGCTTTTCCAATCCGGTTACGATACGAGCCAGTGTGCTTTTTCCACTACCGCTCTCACCCATAACAGCGATGCTTTCGCCCGCATGCCAGCAGAAGGAAATGTTGTTCAGCGCCACAAAGGAGTTTCCGTT
>CAZVRM010000322.1:0-2014 GCA_964629605.1 uncultured Oscillospiraceae bacterium | reverse complement strand
TAGATGGCCATGTTGTCGCGCAGATAGTCAAAGCCCATCTCGTTGTTGGTGCCGTAGGTCACGTCGGCGGCATAGGCCTCCCGGCGCTCGTCGTTGTCCAGACCGTGGGTGATGATGCCGCATTTCAGACCCATGAAGCGGTACACGTTGCCCATCATTTCGCCCTGATACTTTGCCAGATAGTCGTTGACGGTGACGATGTGCACGCCCTTGCCTGCCAGTGCGTTCAGATAGGCGGGCAGGGTGGAGGTCAGGGTCTTACCTTCACCGGTTTTCATCTCGGCGATACGACCCTGATGCAGGATGATACCACCGATGATCTGCACCCGGAAGGGGAACTGACCCAGAACGCGGCGGTCGGCCTCCCGCATGGCGGCAAAGGCCTCGGGCAGAATGTCGTCCAGCGTCTCGCCATTGGCCAGACGGCTCTTGAACCAGGGGGTCTTGGCCTGCAGTTCGGCGTCGGACAGCGCCTTATATTCACCCTCCAGCGATTCGATTTTCTCTACCAGAGGCATGATCTTTTTGATCTCCTTGGAGGAAGTGTCGCCGAAGAGCTTTTTCAGAAAATTACTTGCCATTCTATCGTCCTACCTTTCGGTGTAGTTGCTTATCTAATCTATTATACCACGATTTATTGGCAAAAGAAAGCAAAACCGTGGCAGTTTGGGCGGAAAAAGGGGGCAGGCTTCCTTTTGGTGTCGTTGCGAGGGTCGCAAGACCCGCGGCAATCCGTTCTCCCTTCTGAAACGGAGGAGACGGATTCCCACGTGGCTGGCGCTCCTCGGAATGACAGGGCATGCTATCCTTTTTCCGTTAGCCCTTGTTGTGCGTTGGTTTTTATGTTATACTATAATGGCAAGCTTTGTGTGAACAAAATCCGAATTTTAGGAGGCTGTCCTTTATGAAAATGCTGTATGTGGTGAATACCAAGCACGATGCCGACGCCTATCGGGTCTATTCCAGAGTCCATATGGACGGAAAGGCCACCAAATCCTCCAAGATCACCGCACTGGTGGTGGGTGCACTGGCTTTGGTGGGCGGTCTGGTGGCTGTGGTCAAGGAAGGCCCTAAGTTCCTGTATATCGCTGCCATGATCTTTGGTGTGCTGTGTCTGTGCGCCCAGTGGATCGGTGTGTGGCGCATCCAGCGTCAGCTGACCAAGAATGCCGAGAATCTGAACAATGTCTTTGACTATCGCTTTGGCGAAATCGCCTTTGATGTGACCTATCCGGGCAACAGCCAGTCGGTTTCCTACAAGGATCTGAAGAAGATCGTGGAGACCGAAGGGTATTATATCCTCTATACCGACATCCGCATGGCGCATATCCTGCCCAAAAAGGACTTCTCTCAGGGCGCTGCCGCCCAGTTCGGCAAGTTTATTGCCGAAAAGTCCGGTCTGGAGCTGCTGCAGCATAACGCAAAATGATGGAGTATTTGCTGCTGGCCAACCCGGGCCATAACCGGGTCTATCTGGATGCCGCACAGGGGGCAGCGGTGGCCGAGCTTTCCCGTTTGCTGCCCCAGTGCCGGGTGGAGGAAACCCAGCTGTGCGGTCAGCCGGCCTTCCGGCTTACCTGCGATCTGCCTCTGACCCAGACAGATCTGGGCGCCTGCGCCCGTTCGTCCCTGTTTTACGCCCTGTTTGAAGGGGCAGGGGAGGGGCTGCTGCGGCCGGTGACGGTGGCGGACTGGCATTATCTGCCCGACAGCCTGAACACTATTTTGAAGTATCCCGGCAAGACCAACGAGCAGTTCACCCGCATGATGGTGAATCTGGCGCTGTGTGCCGCCGACAATGTGCGGGAAACCCCCACCCTTCTTGACCCCATGTGCGGACAGGGAACCACTCTCTTCGAGGCCGCCATTCGCGGCTGGAACGCCGTGGGTCTGGAGGTGCAGGAGCAGCCGGTGCAGAAGGGCGCTACTTATTTTGTGAAATATCTGGAATCCGGCCGCTATAAGCACAAGCGGTCGGAGGAAAAGCGCACCCAGGGCGGCAAGCGCATCGCCC
>CAZVRM010000321.1:0-2017 GCA_964629605.1 uncultured Oscillospiraceae bacterium | reverse complement strand
CTGTCATTGCGAACCGTTCGGCAGAACGGTGTGGCAATCCGTTTTCCTACTCAAGAGAGTACGGATTCCCACGCCGGTGTGATCACTGGCTCGGAATGACGGGGGATTGTGTGCATTTTGCAACGCGCCCCTGAATTTATGGTATATTATGCCGTCAGCTGTCCTTCCTCGGCGGCCTTGTCCCTGACCTCTTTCAGCACTTTGCGAATCAGGGGAACTGCCAAAAAGAGGGTGAATACATCGGCCACGGCCTGTACGGCAGCCACGCCGTTGGCCTCAAACAGCCATGCCAGCGGATAAACGATGGGGAGGAAGCAGCTGCCCTGTCGTGCGGTAGCCAGCAGCAGTGCACCTTTGGCCTTGCCCAGACCGTTGCAGAACATATTGACCACCGCCACCCAAGCATGAATGGGCAGGGCAAGACACTGCAACCGGATGGAAAGTGCGCCGATGGCTTGCATTTCGGCATCCGCGTCGGCAAAGACCAGAATGATCTGGTTGGCAAACAGACCCAGTACCAACGCCATGGCTGCCGAGATGATCAGCGCCATGCGGGAGGAGAAACGATAGCTTTCCAGCACCCGGTCGTAGCGCTTTGCGCCCCAGTTGAAGCCTGTCACCGGCTGGAAGCCCGAGCCGAAGCCCAAAATGACGCTGAAGGGGAACATCATGATCTTGTTGGTGACGCCGATGCCGGCCAGAACTGCATCAGAAATGGAGCCGGCAATGTTGTTGAGCACGATGGCAGCAATGACTGCCAGACCGGAGCGGAACATGGAGGAGGAGCCGATCTTGACGATTTGGGTGAGGATCTCCCGGCTGGGCTGGAAGTATTTCAGCGAGATCCGCAGTACACTGCGCTTGGTAATGTAGGGGAAGATCAGAATGGCGAAGCTCACCAGCTTGGAAATGGCCGTTGCAATCGATGCACCGGCAACGCCCAGATCCAGCGTAAAGATGAAAATGGGATCCAGCACGCAGTTGAGGATGCTGCCGAAGCCCATGCCGATCATAGACAGGACGGCGCTGCCCTCGGCGCGCAGGCACTGGTTCATGACAAAGCTGGTAGCCATAAAGGGCGCCACCAGCAGCACATAGGTGGCGTAGTCGATGGAATATTGCAGGCAGGTCTCGGTAGCGCCCAGCAGACGCACCATGGGAGTCATGAAGATGCAGCCAAAGACGGCCAGAATAGTGCCGAAGGCCAGTGCGATGAAAAAGGCCACCGACAGCACCTTGTTGGCTTCCTCCTCCCGCTTTGCGCCCAGCAGACGGGCGATATAGCTGTTGGCACCAATGGCCAGCATGGAGCCGGCCATCATGATGATCTGATCCAGCGAGGAGTTGACGCTGACGGCTGCTGTAGCATTGGTGCCCAGGGAACTGACGAAAAAGGTGTCTGCAAGGCTGTAAAGGGAGTTGATCAAAAAGGCAACGATGGTGGGGATCGCCATCTTGGGGATGATTTTGGAGATCGGCTGCTCCAGCATCATATTTTTTCGTGCGTCCTGACGGTCGGCTGCGGCCATGGAATATGCCTCCTAACAGTGTTCGTTGATTAGTCCACCAACATGGTAACACATTTGCAGAAAAAGTCAATAAAAGACGAAAACAGCAGGATTACGTTAAACACGAAAAAAACGATGATTCGCCCAATAACAACAAAAATACCCATGGATCGCGGCTCCAAAGATTGACTTTATCGATGATAACGTGTATTATCAAAAGTGGATAAAAGGCATCCGACCCGTATGGATTGTTGATTGCGGGCGCTTGCCACAACATATCAAGAAATGAGGTTTCTTCATAATGGCCAACATTGATCTGCTCAAGTATGGTATCACCGGAACCACCGAGGTTCTTTACAACCCCTCTTATGAAGTTCTGTTTGAGGAAGAAATGAAGAGCGACCTGGAGGGCTTTGACAAGGGTCAGCTCACCGAGCTGGACGCCGTCAACGTTATGACCGGCATCTACACCGGCCGTTCCCCCAAGGATAAGTTCATCGTTATGGACG
>CAZVRM010000320.1:0-2020 GCA_964629605.1 uncultured Oscillospiraceae bacterium | reverse complement strand
CCAGCACGCCGCCGCGGGCGTTGCCCATGTGCATGGGGCCGGTGGGGTTGGCGGAAACAAACTCCACCATGACCTTTTCGGGCTTTTCAGCCACGGTGCGGCCGTAATTCTCACCTTCCTCGGTGATGTTGGTCAGTACGTTTTCAAACCAGCTGTGGCTCAGGCGCAGGTTGAGGAAGCCGGGGCCGGCGATCTCAGCGCTTTCAAAGCAGGTGCCGGACAGATCCATCTTCTCCACCAGAATCTCGGCCACCTTGCGGGGGTTCTGGCGCAGGACCTTGGCGTTCTGCATGGCAAAGCCGGAGGCATAGTCACCGTTGCGCAGATCCTTGGGGATCTCGATCTGGACGGGGCGGACTTCGGCCTCGGGCAGCAGACCCTCGGCAACAGCGGTATCATAGGCCTTCCGGATCAGCTGGGCGGCCTGGTTCATGGCGTTTTGGATGTGATTCATTGACAAATCGCTCCTTCTTCAGCGTTTTTAATATTCAAAGTCAGATGGTTGACGCCCACGGGGGTGTTTGCCACCTCCACGGTGTACTTCACGTCCAGCTCACCGCCATCGTCGGTGAGGGTGTTGCGGATGTGATTGGTGGACACCACGATGGACAGGTCGCCGAACTCGGTGTGGTACAGCGACATATGACGCTTGCCCAACTCAAACTGCAGCTCGGAGGGGTACAGGCCGGTGCGGATAACCTTGACGGTGTCAGGGCCTACCTTGACGGTGGTACGGGTGCCCTCCAGCCCGGTGAGCTCGGTTTCGTCATAACTGATATAATACAGGCCGTTTTTTCGGTAAAAACGCCCGGCGGTCACCAGCGTGATGGGATCTTCCGATTCCCCCTGGGACTCCTGCAAGCCGCGGATCGAGATAATTACGTCTTTTTTCATAAAAACAAAGGCGCTCCTTTGGTGGAAATGACTATATAAACAGTCTGGTACACAAAATATCACCTTATACTATACCACAGAATGAAGAAAATGCAAAAGAAAAAGCAAAGATTTGCGCGAAAATGTAGAATTTCTTTTAAAAAGGGGCTTTGCCGTTGAAGAAACGGCGTAATTTTGTTAAAATGCTATACAGGGAAGAATTTGAATTCCGAGGAGAAGAGGAATGAAATATGAATATTAAAATTACCGAAACGGTATTGCGGGACGGCCAGCAGTCGCTGATGGCTACCCGTATGCCCATCGCCGATTTTCTGCCCGTACTGGAAAAGATGGATCAGGCCGGCTACTACTCTCTGGAGTGCTGGGGCGGCGCCACCTTTGACAGCTGCCTGCGCTATCTGGACGAAGATCCCTGGGAGCGTCTGCGCACCATCCGCAAGCACGTAAAGAACACCAAGCTGCAGATGCTGCTCCGCGGTCAGAACATTCTGGGCTACAAGCACTATCCCGATGACATCGTGCGCGCCTTCGTCCGCAAGAGCGTGGAGTGTGGTATCGACATCATCCGTATTTTCGATGCGCTGAACGATCTGCGCAACATCGAAGTGGCTGTGGACGAGGCCATCAAGGCCGGCGCCCACGTTTCCGGCACCCTGTGCTACACCACCAGCCCCATCCACAATCTGGAAACCTTTGTGGAACTGGGCAAGAAGCTGGAAGCCATGGGCTGCCACTCCATCTGCATCAAGGATATGGCCGGTATCATGAGCCCCAAGGAGGCCTATGATCTGGTTTCTGCCCTGAAGAAGGCCGTCAAGCTGCCCATCGTTGTCCACACCCACGGCACCACCGGCATGGGTTCCATGACCCTGCTGAAGGCCGCTGAAGCCGGTGCTGATGTGATCGACTGCGCCATTGCCTGCCTGTCCGGCGGCACCAGCCAGCCCCCCACGGAAACCATGCACTATGTGCTGGAGGAGATGGGCTGGAAAACCGGTCTGGACAAGAACCTGCTGAAGGAGATCAACGATTTCTTCAAGCCTGTCCGGGACAGCTTCATCAAGAGCGGTATGCTCAACCCCATCGTCATGGGCACCGACCCCGACGCCCTGACCTATCAGGTGCC
>CAZVRM010000319.1:0-2023 GCA_964629605.1 uncultured Oscillospiraceae bacterium | reverse complement strand
AGCAGGAAGGCGCTGAGGCAGTGGTTCCCGATTTGATGGATTTTATGAATTACAGCATCTATAACGGAGACTACAAGCACAAATATCTCGGTGCAAAATGGACGGCATCGGCAATGGCGGCAACAGGGGTTGAAGCAATCCGAGCGCTGAGAAAACCTGCGCTCGATGCGTTGGAAAAGAGCCGGAGATTTGAAGCGCCAATGCCCATTGAACAAGTCGCAGAGTTGGCAAAGCCCTTCCTTTCTCTTGGCAATCAATATGGCGAGGGCTGGTTCCTTACCGGAGAGATGGCGGAACTTCTGACAACCGGAACGCCTAACATTGTGTGCATTCAGCCGTTTGCATGTTTGCCGAATCACGTAGTAGGAAAAGGCGTAATCAAACAGCTGAAAAAGGCATATCCCTGGGCCAACATCGCAGCTGTGGATTATGACCCCGGAGCCAGTGAGGTCAATCAGCTTAATCGAATTAAACTCATGCTGTCGCAGGCCAAGAAAGTCTGTCAGCAGGCCTGAAAGCGGGGAACGTCCCACAGAGAAGAATTTGAGATCAGCATTGCAGTTGATAAAACTCCTTGGCAGTGATGTCCCCCGGGGAGCCGCAGGTGTACTCTGTTCCTCCAATTTCGACCTGCATAGGGATGCTCTCAACAGATGGCAGACCCTCTGACAATGCCGCGGAAATATCTGCGGTGGCGTCTGTGAAAATCCGATATGTGCCCATCATTTCTTGCACCCGTTACAGCCTTGGCAAGCCGCCCAAAGTTCGTCTGCCTTGGGTTTCCAGTTTTCAGCATACGGCGTGGTCTTGCCGCACAGGTGATCTGCGCTCTCAGGAGACTGATATTCGGTGGAATGAGCGCCGGAGCGCTTTATCATGTCGCGCAGACACCCGGGATCTTCCAGCATGGGACAGGGGCGAAGCAGATCGGAAAGGCCGGCCCTCCTTGCAGGCCATGAACGGGGGACGCTCGTAGGCTTCCAGCAGGGTGCGTTCCTTAATATTGGAACCGGCGTTCTGCAGCCTCCTCAAAGCCCTCGATGCTGATGGCGGGGACAAAGCTCCTGACCCCGCAGCATCTCGGCAAACGCTTCGTCGATCAGGGTGCCGTTGGTGACTGCAAGGAACATGCAAGCGGGATGAGCCTCACACAAACGGATCACATCAGCCTTGCGGACCAGCGGCTCACCGCCGGAGAAAATGTACATGTAAGTGCCCAGCTCCGTGCCCTGACGAATAACGTCATCCAGCACCTCATGCTCCAGGTTCAGCTTGCGTCCGTACCGTTCCTGTTCAAAAGGCATTTCAGCTTGGCTGCGATAAAGCGGTGCTGCTTCCGGCCCTGCCCGAAGACACTTTGCGGACAGCGGACCAGGAGCGGAAGCTTGCAGCTCGCATCAAAAAAATACCCGCTGGCAGCCGAAAAGCCGGAACAGCGGGCAAAACACTACAACGAAGGCGTGGCATCGGCAAAGAAACCGGCGGCAGAGGGAAAGGTGCTGCTCGCTGCACCGGATGATACCTGCGGCGTCAGTACACTAAGCCGGGATGCAGACGCACTCCGTCAGTTATATGAAAAGGCTGTCGGGACGGTAAGCGAACAGTGGACTTTTGGGGAAACAGGCAGTATACAAACGACACGACCGGAGGGAATGCTTCTGCATACCTCCGGCCTTTGTGTTGCCAATACATAGCTGGTGTATTCAATTTGGCATTCAACCAAGCTTAAACTGCTGTTATTTCTTTCGGTACATACTCGGAAGCACACCATATATTTCCTTAAACGCAGCCGTAAATCTGCTTTGGCTTTCATAACCAACGGCAAGCGCAATTTGCGCAACAGTCATATCTGTTTCTCTTAACAGGTTTGCAGCGTGTTCCATCCGATGCTGCTTCATGTGTGCCGCGATCGACATACCGTATACATCCTTGAATACTTTTTTCAGTGTGGTCGGATTCATCAAAAACAGTTTTGACAAATCCTCAATGGTCACTCTATCCGCAAGATGCTCCACCAAATACT
>CAZVRM010000318.1:0-2032 GCA_964629605.1 uncultured Oscillospiraceae bacterium | reverse complement strand
ATTCTACAATATCAAAAACTTACCGTCAATAGAAAACCGGCCCCAAGGGCCGGTTTAAGACTTTTTAAGAGTTGTTATCTCCACAGCTCGCCCGCTTCATAGGCGTCGTGCTCGGCACGGGTGGCCCGCTGCAGCAAGGTCTGGATCACGCTGTCCAGAGACTGCCGTTCCACCAGAAGGGCGTACATGGCGTTGCAGATGGGCATATCCAGCTGCTGCTTTTCAATCAGCCGATGGACTGCCTGTGTGGCAAAATAACCCTCCACCACAGCGCCCACTTCCTGCAGAGCCTGCTCTACCGGCATACCGCCGCCCACCAGAAGGCCAAACCGGCGGTTTCTGGAGTGGTTGGACACGCAGGTGACGATCAGATCGCCCACGCCCGACAGGCCGGAAAAGGTCTCTGCCTTGCCGCCCAGCAGCTGACCCAGACGCGCCATCTCGGCGATGCCGCGGGTCATCAGCATGGCCTTGGTGTTGTCGCCGTAGCCGTAACCGTCGGAAATACCCACGGCGACCGCCATGATGTTCTTCATGGCGCCGCCCAGTTCGGCACTGACGATGTCGGGAGAGGTATAAATGCGGAAATAATCAGTGGAAAGGGTCTTTTGCACCAGCTCCGCCGCCTCCCGGGAGGGAGATGCTGCCACGACGGCAGTGGGAACACCCCGGCTGACCTCCTCTGCGTGAGAAGGGCCGGTGAGCGCCACCACAGGACAGCGGGAACCGATCTCCCGCACCAAGGTGTCGGAGAGTAAACAACAGTCGTGCTGCAGGTCAAAGCCCTTGCTCAAAAGCACCAGCACTTGACCGTCCTCCAGCAGGGAAGACAGCTTTTTCGCCGTCTCACACACAGCAAAGGACGGCACAGCCAACACCACGATGGGGCAACCCTGCACGCAAGCCGGATCATCGGTAAATTCGATGCCTTCCGGCATAGCGATGTCTCGCAGCAGCTTGGGGTTGCAGCGGTTTTTCCGCAGCATAGCGGTGGTTTCGGGCTTATGGCTCCAAACGTACAGGCTGTGGCCGGCCTCCACCATGCACTTGGCCATGGCCAGACCCCAGCCGCCGCTGCCGATCACTGCGATCTTCATCGGGGTTTCCTCTTGGCGATGACCGTCTTGGGCTCTTCACCACGAAGCAGCCGCTTGATGTTGGAGCGGTGACACCAGATCAGCCAGCTGGCTGCCAGCGCCACATAGACGATATGCAGACTGGGCACGCCCAACAGCAGACACCAGACAGGCGCCGAAGCGCAGGCAAAAATCGAGCCCACCGACACCCGCTTGCACAGAGCAACGCAGATGGCGAACACAACGACTACCAGCACACCGATGCGCCAGTCCACCATCAGCAGAGAGGCCAGGCCGCACAGAACGCCTTTGCCACCTTTAAATCCGTAATAAACCGGAAACAGGTGACCGGTGATAGCGAACAGGGAGCCGATGATAAACCCCCAATACCACCCCACCAGCCACTTGGCTATGAGAATGGCAATGACAGTCTTGAGTATATCCAGAACGGCCACGATGGCGGCATGGCGGATGCCGTAAGTGCGCAGCGCATTGGTCATACCGGCGTTACCGCTGCCGTAGTCGCGGATGTCCTCATGGTGACCCACCTTGGAGGACACGATGGCGCCGCTGACAGAACCCAGCAGATAGGCGATGACAGCCGCAGCAATATAGGCAATGATGGAATCAGAAAACATATTCGATAAAACTCCTTAATACAAGGAAAATGGGGGAAATCACAAAAGCTTCGCCCGAAATTAAATATCTTCGCCTTTCTGGCGGATGACCATCTTCACGGGAGTACCCTCCATGGCATAGGCCTGACGGATCTGGTTTTCCAGATAGCGCAGATAGGAAAAGTGGAACAGACGGGCATCGTTACAGAAGCAGATGAACGTGGGGGGCTGGACGCTGGCCTGAGTCATATAGTAGATCTTCAGGCGGCGGCCCTTATCCGTGGGGGGCTGAACACGGGCAGTGGCATCGGCCAGAATGGCGTTCAGACTGCCGGTGGT
>CAZVRM010000317.1:0-2036 GCA_964629605.1 uncultured Oscillospiraceae bacterium | reverse complement strand
CCCTCATAGGAGAACCACGAGCCGCTCTTTTCAAGCAGACCCATGTTAACACCCATGTCGCACAGCTCACTCATCTTGGAAATGCCCTTGCCGTAGAGAATGTCGAACTCTGCCGTTTTGAAGGGGGGCGCGACCTTATTCTTTACCACCTTGCAAAGCACGTGGTTGCCGTAGATGTCACTGCCGTTCTTGAGAACCTCCTTTTTACGGATCTCAATACGCACCGAGGAATAGAACTTCAGTGCGCGGCCGCCGGTGGTGGTTTCGGGGTTGCCATACATGACGCCGATCTTTTCGCGCAGCTGGTTGATGAAGATGACCACGCAGTTGCTCTTGGAGATGGCACCCGCCAGCTTGCGCAGTGCCTGGCTCATCAGACGAGCCTGCAGACCCACAAAGCTGTCGCCCATTTCGCCCTCGATTTCAGCCTTGGGCACCAGTGCGGCAACCGAGTCGATGACCAGCACGTCGATGGCACCCGAGCGCACCAGTGCCTCGGCAACCTCCAGAGCCTGCTCACCGGTGTCGGGCTGGGAGACCAGCAGACTGTCGGTATCCACACCCAGCGCCTTGGCATAGACGGGGTCGAGGGCGTGCTCGGCGTCGATAAAGGCGGCCTCGCCGCCCATCTTCTGGGCAGAGGCAATGACGTGCAGCGCGATGGTGGTCTTACCGGAGGATTCCGGGCCATAGATCTCGATGATTCGACCGCGAGGCACGCCTCCGATGCCCAGTGCCACGTCCAGCGACACCGAGCCGGTGGAAATGGCCTCTACCTGCATGGCGACATTTTCGCCCAGGCGCATGACCGTACCCTTGCCGAACTGTTTATCCAACTGCTGCAGCGCAGTTTCCAAGGCTTTCTGTTTGTCGAAACCCATAAGGCACCTCTTTTATGTAACAGAATGATTGTTGTCTTTATGATAGCACACTTTTCTCGAAAATGCAACATTTGTTCGATTTTTTACCGAACTTTTTCCAGCAGGAACAGGTATTCCTGGACGTGCATTTCCCGTCCCGACAGGTTGCGGCTGGCCCGGTAGGCGTTGTAGGTGATGTCCTGCCGGGTGACCTTGCCGAACTGCGCCAGCATCTGCTCCATCTGTTCCAGGGTGATAAATCCCTCGGAATTGTAGGAAATCAGCAGGAAACGGGCGTTCAAATCACCAATCAGCCGGGTAAAGGCTTCCAGCGCCTGTGCCTGCTTGTTGTATTCCGAACGATTCCAGCCTGCGGGGATGCCCGACACCCGGCTCAGTGCACCGGGGATGCGGTTTTCGGCGATCACGTTGAGCATGAAATAGTTGGAGCCATAGGGATGCTGGTTGTAGGGCGGATCCAGATAAACCAGATCCAGCGGGGGCAGTTCCTTTGCCAAAGCGCCCGCATCCATCTGGAAAATATGGCTCTCGCAGTCAAAATCCGACAGCACCGGCCGCTGCAGCTCGATTTTGCCCAAAATCCGCTGGAGGGCGTTTTCGCCGTTGCCGCCGTACTTGCCCAGACCGGTCTTGCTGTCCTTGTAAAAGCCCTTGAACACGCCGCCGGTGTTGTTGTGCACCGAGGCCTCCGAAAGCAAAGGAGCCAGAAAATAAGGCTGCAAGTCGGCCTCCAAGGTGTCAATAAAGGCGCGCAGGGTGTCGATGATCCGGGCATTTTCCGTGGTGTAAAACACCCGCTCACCGGGCTGGATATTCCGGTCATCGGCCGGAGCGTAATTTTGCGAAATAATGCCGGAAACCGGGGTTTCCAGTGCTTTTTTCGCCTGCAAAAAGGCCTTTTCAAAGGCTTGTTCGGGAAAATCCGCCCGATTGGTCAGATAGCAGCGGTTCAAAATGGCGCTGTAGCCCTCCAGATCGTTGACGTACAGCACATCGGCGTGGCGCTTGAGCAGCCGCGCCACCACGCCCGAGCCGGAAAACAGGTCGGCGCAGCGCAGCTTTCTGCCGCCCAAAGCCTCCCGCACATGACAGATCATGCTGTCAATATGGGGCAAAAGGGCGCGTTTGTTGCCCAGATAGGTGATCAGTTGCCGG
>CAZVRM010000316.1:0-2040 GCA_964629605.1 uncultured Oscillospiraceae bacterium | reverse complement strand
AGCAGAGCCACCATCATGTACTTGGTAACCCGCTCCAGACCGCCCTGCAGGTTGAAGCTCAGAATGAAGAAGCCCAGAACTACGGTCAGTGCCATGAAAGCCATATTAACGCCGGGGTTGGTGATCATGGAAACAAAGCCCAGATCTGCGCTCTGACCCATCACAAACTTAAAGAAGTAATAGAACATCCAGCCGGTGACTACGGTATAGAAGCTCATCAGACAGATGTTGCCAAAGAGTGCCAGATAACCGTGGACGTGCCACTTCTGGCCGGGCTTTTCCAGTCGCTGATACATTCTCACCGGGCTGGCCTGGGAAGCGCGACCCAGAGAGAACTCCATGACCATGACAGGCAGACCCAACAGCAGCAGGCACAGGACGTACACCAATACGAAGCCGCCGCCGCCATTCTGACCGGTGAGCCAGGGGAACTTCCACACGTTGCCGCAGCCGATGGCGCAGCCTGCGCTCAGCAGGATGAAGCCCAGGCGGGACGACAATCTTTCACGTTCATTCATAACTACTAATCCTCGCTTTCGCGTTTTGCATATGATTTTTTCATTCTATCACTGTAAAGCGCAAATGTCAAAGAAATGTGAACAAAATATGTATTATCTTTGGAATACAAAGGAAAACGCCGCTGAAACGCGGCGTTTTCGATGATCTTACAACTGTTTCAGGATGTATTCCTTGACTTTTTCCAGCTTGCTCTGTTTCCACTCGCCGGTATCGGCTTTCTTAGAATAGGGTACGATGATATTAAAGTCCACATGTGCGCCCTCAGAATAGCCATCGGGCTCGGTGGAGAAGAAATATCCGTCCCACACCTCCTGGGGCGCGTCGGTGAACCGTTCGGGCTCCAGATAAATCATTTTACGCATTTCCTCGATGACAAAGGCCTTTGCTGACAGTGGGGCCAGCAGGTCGTATTCCTCGGCGGGGATGTTGGTGAACACATCGGGCAGTGGTGCCACCTCGATGCGCTCGTCGCCCCGGATGATTTGGGTACCGATGGCCTCGAAGTCCAGCTTGTCCTCGGTAAAAATCAGCTTGAGCAGAACGCCCACATCGGTATACAGGTGGACGCGCTGGTAATTGGTATCGAAAATGAAGTTGCCCAGAGAGTAGAAGATGGCCTTGCCGTCGTCAAACAGCTCGTAATTTTCGGGCACATGAGGATGGTGACCCACCACCACGTCGGCACCCAGCTCCAAAAACTTCAGATAGCGGTCGCGGGTGTAGGGACTGGGCAGACTGGTGAACTCCTCACCGCCGTGGGACACGACGACGCACCAACGGCACTTTGCCTTGATCTCGTCGATGCGGCGCTTGATATAGTCCAGATCATCCCAGCGGAAAATACCCGGCTCGGTGGCGGTGGCAGGAATGCACTCGTTCATATAGGACACGCAGAACATACCGATGCCGCCGGCCTCGTCCAGATAGACAGGCTCGGAGGCCTCCACCTCGTTAAGGCCGGCACCGATGGTGCGGCAGCCCAGCTCTGCGGCAATTTTACGAGTGCTGATGACGCCCTCTTTGCCTGCATCCATGGTGTGATTGTTGCCGATAGACCAGATGTCGGCGTGCATGGCCTTGAGCACCCGGGTGGCTTCGGGATTCATGCTGTGGAAGAACACGCCCCGGGAGCCGTCGTCCACGGCATCAATGAGAGCGCCCTCCACATTGGCAACCACATGGTCGGCGCTGTGGAAAAAGTCCAGCACCGGCTTGGACAACAGATTGTCGTCCTCCCAGCGCTTGTCCATATAACGGTCAAAGCCGATGTCGCCGGTAAAAACGATGGAAGTCTTGTTTTTGTTCATAGTTCGCGCTCCCCTCTTTTCTTTTTTTCTCAGTATAGCATATTCCAAAGGGCTGTGCAATAGCTGGGGATGAAATCTGTCCAGACATTCTCGCGGCAAGCACAAACGCCTGTCAGACGAACGCCCTCGGGGGTTTGGCCGAGCGCCCAGGGGGTCGCAACCCCCTGAGTAGCGGAAGCGACAGGGGTCTTGAGCACCCGCAGGTGCCATTTCG
>CAZVRM010000315.1:0-2092 GCA_964629605.1 uncultured Oscillospiraceae bacterium | reverse complement strand
GGATTATCATGGAACAGTACAAAAGAGAGTTTATCCAGTTCCTGCAGGGCGCAGGAGTTCTGAAGTTCGGTGACTTCACCGCCAAATCCGGCCGGAAGATCCCCTATTTTGTCAACGCCGGCATGATCAAGACCGGCGACGAGATCGCCAAGCTGGGCGAGTTTTATGCCAAGGCCTATTTTGACAAGCTGGGCAAGAAGGACGCTGTCCTCTACGGCCCCGCCTACAAGGGCATTTCCATCGCGGTGTCCGCCGCTGTGGCTCTGTCCAAGAACGGTCTGAACGTCCCCTTCTTCTTCAACCGCAAGGAAGTCAAGGATCACGGCGAGGGCGGCGTGTTCGTGGGCTATGTGCCCCAGGCCGGTGAGGAAGTGGTCATCGTGGAAGATGTCATCACCGCCGGTACCGCCATCCGTGAGAGCATGGCCATTCTGTCCGCTCTGGAGGGCGTCAAGGTTGCCGCCACCTTTGTCATGGTTGACCGCAAGGAAAAGGGTCAGACCGACAAGGGCGCTATGCAGGAGATCGAGGAGCAGTTCGGCTTCCCCATCTACTCGGTGGTGGATGTGTATGACATCATTGAATATCTGGAGGAAGACCCTGCCAACGCGGAAAACGTGGCTCGGATCAAGGCCTATCTGGCTGTGAATGGAGCAAAAGCATGAGAAGCCTGTTCAGTATCACCGACCTGTCGGTGGAAGAGATCCAGTCGCTGATCGACACGGCCAACCAGATCATTGCCGATCCCGACCGGTTCGCCCATGTGTGCGACCGCAAGAAGCTGGCCACCCTGTTTTTTGAGCCCTCCACCCGCACCCGCCTGTCCTTTGAGGCGGCCATGCTGGAGCTGGGCGGTCAGGTCATCGGTTTTTCCTCGGCCAACAGCTCTTCCGCCGCCAAGGGCGAGAGCGTTGCCGACACCGCCAAGACCGTCAGCTGCTATGCGGACATCATCGCCATGCGCCATCCCAAGGAGGGCGCACCGCTGGTTGCCGCCAACAACGCCACCATCCCCGTCATCAATGCCGGTGACGGCGGTCACAACCATCCCACCCAGACGCTGGCCGACCTGTTGACCCTGCACCGGGAAAAGGGTCGTCTGAACGATCTGACCATCGGCTTCTGCGGCGACCTGAAGTTCGGCCGCACCGTCCACTCGCTGATCGCCGCCCTGGCTCGGTATGAGGGCATCAAGATCGTGCTGATTTCTCCCAAGGAGCTGCAGCTGCCCTCCTATATCAAGAAGGACGTTCTGCAGAAGTATGACATCCCCTACACCCAGACCACCAATCTGGAGGGCGCTATGCCCCAGCTGGATGCCCTGTATATGACCCGCGTCCAGAAGGAGCGCTTCTTCAACGAGGAGGATTATCTCCGGCTGAAGGACAGCTATATCCTCGACCCCGAGAAGATGAAGAACGCCCGGGAGGATATGATCGTCATGCATCCCCTGCCCCGTGTCAACGAGATCTCGGTTGCCATTGACGACGATCCCCGCGCCTGCTATTTCAAGCAGGTGCTCAACGGCAAGTATATGCGCATGGCGCTTATCATGATGCTGCTGGAGGTGAAGGCATGATTATCGGTTCCATCAAAGACGGTATGGTCATCGACCACATCACCGCAGGCCGCAGCATGGAGCTTTATGACCTGTTGGGTCTGGAAAAGGCCGAATGTGAAGTAGCGCTCATCCGCAACGCCCGCAGCCCCAAAATGGGTCGCAAGGACATCATCAAGATCAACGGTGAGTTCCCCGTGGATCTGAATGTCATCGCCTATGTAGATCCCCGCGCCACCATCAACATCATCAAGGATGGCGTTTTGGTGGAAAAGAAGGCTCTGCAGACCCCCCAGAAGCTGGTAAACGTGGTAAAATGCCAGAATCCCCGGTGCATTACCTCCACCGAGCAGGAGCTGGATCATGTTTTCACCCTCACCGATGCAGAAAACGGTGTTTACCGCTGCATTTACTGCGAAGCACAGGCAAAATAACGGCATAAAAAAAGCACCCCGGACGGGGTGCTTTTCTTTTTTGTGGTTACCGATCCCACTTTTTGATAAGGGCCTCCAGCTCGGCGGCAATGCTTTTGAG
>CAZVRM010000314.1:0-2095 GCA_964629605.1 uncultured Oscillospiraceae bacterium | reverse complement strand
ACACACATATCTGTGCAGGTGCGGTCCACGACCATAGAAACCTGCTCGGTGTAGTCTACCGGTTGCCCGGACTCCTGCGTGTAATGGAGCGTTAAAAGATCGCCCTCCAGCTCATAAGTTCCGCTGTAATGTGTGCCTTCATCTAACTGTTCCCAAGTGCCGCGCTCAACCAGTTGAACCTGCGTGTAAGTAAAGTTACCGTCTGTGTCGAATTCATAATAACCGGCATTGGTGGTACGCGTGTAGTTTGTATCTTCGGAATTCACCGGCTCGGCAGCGGCGATCCACACGCCTTCAAGCTCTTGTGTGGAAACAGTAGCTAGCGGAACGTCTTGCGTAGCTTCAGTCGTTTTGGTGGGTGCTTCGGTTTCATCGGCCACTGCTTCGGTAGTCTCTGAAGTGGACTCTGCGGGCGGTTCTGCCGGCGCATCGGGCAGGAACAGATCAATGGCATCCCAAACGATCACGCCCATAAGGAGAACAGCAACGAGGATACTAATGATGACACCGATTTTTGCGCGCCGCGCTGTTTTTTGCAGATCCTTGGCCCGGAAAATGAAAAAGACGATCATGGCGGGCAGCACGAGAAATACTAAAACCGCAGAGCAAATGATCAGCAGCAATAATTTGAATAATTCCATACAGCAGCCTCCTTTTTTATCTATGATATAAAGAAATTGAAGAAAAGTCAATGTTAAAAGAAACCGCCCCGCGCAAATACGCAGGGCGGAAAAGCTTAATATTGTTCTTTTAAAATTGTCAATATATCTTCGATAGGAATATCGGTGGATGCCTTCTGGAATACAACGACAGTTCCAAACCGGGGACTCTCAGAAGCTTCAGCTGTCATGCCGTCCGGATTCAGCTGAAGCTGCATTTGCTCGGTTTCGTCCATTGTTACCGGCTGGGTTTCCACGTTCTGGGTGGCCTCGTTCCAAACGTGCTTGTAAGTGGTGGTGTAGTGCAGCGTTAAGGTGATGCCGTCGTATTGGTAGGTGCCTTCAAAGGATTTTTCACCGCCGCCCACATCATACCAGCCAACATCTTTATCCTTCGCAAAGCTGCGGGATTCCAATTCAAAACTGCCGTCTTCATAGAAAGTATAATAACCGCCGTCTGCAAAAGCAGCGTAGAGGGTATCCGGGACCGTGTTATCTTCCGGTGCCCCAAGAATGATCCATTCGCCGACCAAGTCAGAGCTGCTGTTAGCGTTGTCCGGTTCGATGAAGACATCCTCCGGGTCGGTCAGCTCCAGATCGTCGGGCGTGCCAACGATAACAGTCAAAGGCTGCTTGTGAAGTGTTACAAAGTAATAAGTGCCGTCATCGGTTGCGCCGGTGTTGCTCACGCTGGTGTCCACTATATGTGCAAACGCCATGACATACACATACTCCGGTGCAGTATCGTAAGGATAGTACACACTGTGGATGCCCTTGCCGCCGGAAATGATTTGGGTCAGCGGCTGGGCATGGCCCGTACCGGTCTGGGAGCCGTCCAGACTCAGATAGGTGGTGCAATTAGCGCTTTCCACGCCGTAGTCCAAATACAGGATATCGGAATCTGTATCCAAGTAGGCTGTGCTACTGATTTTGCCGTTGGCGGTAAAATAATTCTGGATCCAGCTCTCATCCTGCCGCTCAGCAGGAATCAACGAGGCATCCAGCGCAAAGGAGAAAGCTTCACCCTCGATTTCTGCGTAGCTTACGCAGCTTTCAAAATTGCCGGGAAGATTTTTTGCGTCGTCCAGAACAGGGGCAAGCATACCTGCATCATTGAGCACATGCATGACCTGCTTTGTGGGCAGATCCTGACCGCTGTCAGGCAAAGCAATGGATGCTCTGGGGAAGAACAGGAGGATCACAGCACAGATGACCAAAAGTACAGCCAAGCCGCCGCCAACTACCGCTATGATAACGCCGATACCGGCCTTCTTTTCTCCGGGGACTTCATCCACAGGCGTAGCGCCAGTGTGCTTATACTGCCACTTCAGGAACTCGATGGGGATAAACAGTGCAAAAATGCTGAACGTGACAACTGTCACCTCCTGAAAAACCATCCGTCCCTTTTTCGCCTCCATGACGCTCGCCCCAAGGCA
>CAZVRM010000313.1:0-2100 GCA_964629605.1 uncultured Oscillospiraceae bacterium | reverse complement strand
ATTCCACCCACATCGCCTGGGCAACCGGCGGCGCACTGGTGCCTGCCGACATCCGTGAACATTACAAAACCATGTATCTGTAAGGAGCTTTGATTATGGACGAGAAAAAACTGCCTCAGGGCAAAAAGACCATTGGCCCTCTGACCGGCTGTATGCTGGAGGAAGCACTGGCGCTGGTGTGGGAGGTTTTCTCCGATTTTGAATCGGAAAATCTCACTCAGGAGGCGCTGGACGAGTTCTGGGCCCGTATTGACTATGAATATATGCTCCAGCGTGCCGGTGACGGCGAGATCCGCTTCTGGGGCGCTTTTGACGACGATTATCTGGTGGGCGTTTGCGCCATGCGTGATCTGAGTCACATCGAGCTACTGTATGTGGACGGCGAATATCACCGTCAGGGCATCGCCACCAATCTTCTGAAGCACGCCTTCATCGACTGCAAGGAGCTGGACGAGACCCTCCATCGGGTCACCGTCAACGCTACCCCCTATTCCCGCGGCTTCTTCCTCAAGCAGGGCTTTACCGCCACCGCCGCCGAACGCAAGGTGGACGGACTGACCCTGATCCCCATGGCTCTGGAAGGCGAAGTGATCTGACAAACACCTACAAGAGGTGATATCCGATGGCATATAAACCGAAAAAAGAAAAGATCCCCAACTGGCTGATTATTCTGGGCTTCTGCATGGGCTTCTGGCCGGGCGGCATTTTGCTGGCCATCCGGGTGATCCAGGAGGTCAATGAGCGGGATAACGGCGCGGCTCGCCGCTCAGACCGCGAGTGGGAGCAAAAGGCTGCCGACGCCTCCCGACAGTACAGCCGCACCTATAATGCCCAGGGACAGCGTACCTATCAGCCGCCCCAGAGCGGACGGCAGGAGGGCGAAACGCTGGAGGACTATGCCCGCCGGGTGAGTCGGGAAAGCGTAAGCAAGGAAAAGACCATCCAGGGCAGCATGAACGCCGACGGCACCTACCGTTACAGCTACAAACGCCCCAAAACCACCGCCACCGGCCGACCGGTGACCGAAAGCACCAAGCAGGAGACCGTCAAACCGCCCCGGGCATCGGGAATGATGCTGGATAATCGCAAGCTCAGCGTCAAGATTGGCAGGGGTATGCGGCTGGCGGGCAACATCGTTCTGGGCGTGGGTGCCTTTATTACAGCATTGGTGTTCCTTGCCATGATGGCAGAGGGCAACTGGATGTCCGATACCGTGCTGGTATCCTCCATCGTGGCCCTGTGCTGCTGTACCCCCGGTCTGGTGCTGAGCATTGTGGGCAACCGCAAGCACAACCGGGTCATGCGCTGCCGCACCTATGCCGCCATGATCGGCAGCCGCCGCTGTGTTTCCATCAAGGAGCTGGCTGCCGCCATTCCCACCCGCTACGGCAAGTGCGTGGATGACCTCCAGTGGATGCTGGGCGAGGGGATGCTGCAGGGAATGTATATTGACGGCACCGCCAAAATGCTGACCTACGGCGACCAGCAGCCACAAAAGGAGGCGGCTCCCGCACCGAAGGCCGAAGGGCAGCCGGTGCAGACCGGCCTTAACGGAGAAAAGCTCTATCCCGAAGAGCTTCGTATCCGTCAGCTGAACGACAGCATCACCGATGACTATGTCTCACAGCGCATGGATCGGCTGGAAGAGCTGACCCACAAGATCCTGGCCTATGCCGAGGCTCATCCCGAAAAGGAAAACAGCCTGCGGCAGTTCCGCAACCATTACCTGCCCAAGACCTTTTCCATTCTGGAGTCCTATGCCCGGATGGAGCGTATGGGCGTGGAGGGCGGCAACATCGGCTCTGCCATGAAGGATGTGGAAGACATCATGGATAAGCTGGTGCAGGGTTTTGAAAAGCAGCTGGACGCTTTGTTTGACAGCGAAGCGCTGGATGTGACCACCGATGTGAGCGTGCTGGAAAATATGATGACCATGGAGGGTCTGTCCGATTTGGATCCTTTCGGCTCTCTTCCCCGGGAAAACGGTGAGACCTGGACGAAAAATTAAGCAAAAAAGATGGGCGCGTTGCAAAATGCCACACACCCTGTCATTCCGAGCAAAAATGCCGCCTAATGGCGGCATTTTGCGTGGGAATCCGT
>CAZVRM010000312.1:0-2111 GCA_964629605.1 uncultured Oscillospiraceae bacterium | reverse complement strand
CGTTTTTTAGAACAGAAGGCTGATGCCGTAGAGGACGGCGAGGTGGAGGGGATAATAGAGATAAAAGAGCCATTTCATGCGCCATTTGCCATGCTGGCCGCTATACAGCGCAAGGGGAAGCAAGGCTGCAAGGCTGCACCATTGGATACCGCCCACCGACCAGGCCAGTGCCGCCAGTGCACAGGCGGTGAACAGCAGCTTTTCCCGGCTGGTCTTGCCGATATAGGCGGCAACCGGCACCAAAACGCCGAAAAAGCCGTAATCTACGGCAAAATCGGTGCCCGGCAGCAGGCGGGGCAGCGCCACCGTCACAAAAGCAACGCCCAGCAGGGCAAGAAAAATCAGCGGACGGCTGCCGGTGTCATAGGCGTAAATCAACAGGATGGACAGGGTAAAGGTTACAAGGATGCACTGGAATAGCGAACCCATGGCGAAAAAGTACACCAGCTGACAAAGCAGAGCCAGACCGGCCATTTGCAGCAGGTATTTCCTGCGATCACGGGTGTGGGCGCAGCCTTCGGCGATCATGTAGGCGTAGATGGGGAAGGCTAACCGTCCCACGATGCGCAGCCAGAGGACACCGGGGAACAGCTGCACGCCGATGTGGTCGATGGTCATAGTAGCCATCGCCAGCAGCTTCAGCTGGTTAGAGGTCAGTTTTCTTTGCATGGCAGCCTCCGAATATGGCGGTAATAGACGATACACAACAGAATGGCGGCGCCGATCCAGGCAGACACCTCCGCCACAAAGAGACCCTCAGCCCAGCCGATCGCGCCGGAAACCAGCGCAAAGCCAACGCGGAGGCACAATTCCAGCGTGCCCACGATCAGACCGATGGCGGTCTGGCCAAGACCTTGCAGAGCAGACTGGTAGGCATACAGCAGATAGAGAGCCGGCAGGGAGAAGGCCATCACACAAAGATAGCGGTAGGCCGTGTGGGCGGCCTGCGCCAGAACGGCAGGATCATCGGCAGACAGGAACAGGCCGGTGATGGGACGGCCAAAGGCGATCATCACAAGGGCAATGGCAAGGGCTGTGGCGAGGCACAAAAGCAGCGCAGTATTGACGCCCTTGCGGATACGGGAATATTCGCCAGCGCCGTAATTCTGACCCACATAAGTGGTGACGGCGTAGCCGTAGGACAGAGCGGCGATTTCCAACAGGCCATAAAGCTTGTTGGTGGCGGTGTAACCGGCGATAAAGGCCATGCCGAAGCCGTTGACGATGGACTGCAGGATGATACCGCCGATGGAGATGATGACGTTTTTCATAGCCACCGGCAGACCCAGCCGCAGCAGACTGCCCGACAGGGGCGCGTCAAAGGATAGATCGGCTTTTCCAAAGCGCAGGATGGGGGTGCGGGCGATGCGAATGGCGCAGATGGTGCCCGATAAGCACTGGGCAAAGACGGTGGCTGCCGCTGCACCGGCAATTCCCCAGCCCAGGACAAAGACGGTCAGCGCATCCAGTACGATGTTGGTGAGGGCGGCAGCCATCATGGCCAGGAGGGGCGTGCGGCTGTCACCAATGGCACGCAGCATGGAAGAACAGAAGTTGAAGAACATGACGGCAGGAAAGCCGGCGAACAGGATGCGGATATACAGGGTGGCCATGGCGCGCAGTTCTTCCGGTACCCGCAGCAGGCGCAAAAACAGAGGTACGCCCAGCTGGGACAGAAGAACGCACAGTAAAGCGATGACGGCAGACAGCAGGGCTGACTGGCCTAAAATGCGCCGCAGGGCAGGCAGGTCGCCCTCGCCGAATTTCTGAGAAAGACGCACCGAAAAGCCCTGGGTCAGGCCGGTGGCAAGTCCCAGCAGCATCCAGTTGAGCCAGTCCACTGTGCCGAGGGCGGCAAGAGCATCCATGCCTACGCCGCGACCTACGATGGCGGTGTCCACTACGGTGTAGAGCTGCTGAAAGATATTGCCGAACATCAGTGGAAGGGCGAAGCGAAACAGCAGGGGCAGAGGGCGTCCTTGGGTCATGTTGAGATTTTTGGTCATAAGGAAAGCTCCTGTCAAAAATAAAAAACCGAGCCCCGGCTCGGTTTTGGTTGGCACCCCCTGCGAGAATCGAACTCACAACTAACCCTTAGGAGGGGTTTATTA
>CAZVRM010000311.1:1566-2142 GCA_964629605.1 uncultured Oscillospiraceae bacterium | reverse complement strand
CGCCCACGGCGAGCATGACGGTCCATCCCGTTCGCATGACAGGGCTGGTGGTGGGCGCCCCTCAGACCTTCCGCTATTTTCACAGGATTCAGGAGCAGATCGCGGATTTTGTTACTGCTAACTCTGAAATTTCCAGGGAGCGGTTTGAGAGCTATATGATGGCTACCGGAGAAATGGCGACGGATGTGGGTACGATCCTATACGGGAAAGAGGCGGTCGCATCCGGATTGATCGATCAGCTGGGTGGTTTGAGCGATGCGCTGGAAGCGCTGCACGGTATGATCCAATCCGGTAAGAACAAGGAACTTCAGGAAAATTAAAAATATATCTGGTAATTTGCGCCGGGATATGGTATTATAAAGTGTAAACTTATGGAAAGGAGACGGGATGATGAGCCTGTTTGCAAGTGTTATCTATGGTATCGTTTCTGGCCTGACGGAAATTTTTCCCGTCTCGTCCCAGGCAAATCAGATGGTCATGCGGCAGCTTTTCGGTGTGGCTCAAAAAGAGCCCATTCGGGATCTGCTGGTACATATTGCGATTTTGGCAGCGATTTTTGTGGCATGCCGTAGTATG
>CAZVRM010000311.1:0-1556 GCA_964629605.1 uncultured Oscillospiraceae bacterium | reverse complement strand
GTTTACGATATGCGCCTGGTTCGTTCAGCCGCACCGATCATGCTGGTGGGCATGCTTGCCAATTTGCTGTTTACCAATCTTTACGAAAACCGGCCCCTGTTTTGTTTGATCCTGATTATCAATGGCGCATTGACTCTGATCCCAACCTATATGCATCAGGGAAACCGGGATGCCAGATCTATGTCCGGTATGGATGGAATGCTGATCGGATTGGCTGCGGCATTCTCTGCCATTCCAGGCATTTCCCGTAACGGCGCGATCATGTTTATGACCTTGATTCGTGAGGCAGACAAGCGCAACGGTGTGACGTGGGCACTCCTGCTGTCTGTTCCTGCAGTGGTCATGCTGCTTGTGCTGGATATTATTTCGATGTTTACCGTTGGCATCGGTACGATCACGCTGGCAACCCTTGGCGGATACCTGCTGTCGATGCTGTTTGCCTTTGTCGGCGCATATTTTGGCGTATCTGCCATACGGATGTTGATCACTCACTCTGATTATTCAGGTTTTGCGTATTATGATTTTGGATTGGCACTGTTTTCTTTCGTGCTGTATCTGATTGCGTAAGGAGGTTTCTATGGCGAACAAAAAGCAAAAAACCCAGGCAGAAAAGACTGCCTCTGCCGCCAAGGCCAAGAGCAAAAACAGTAATAACGGTAAGAAAACAGCTGCGGAAAAGCAGCCAGAACCGGAGAATAAACTGCCGGTTCGCTTGATTTCCTCTGTTGTTCTGCTGGCCCTAGCCGTTCTTTTTACAATCATTCTCTTTAATAGTGAAGGCGCGCTTTTGAAGCTTGTCAAGAATGTGATCCATGGCCTTATTGGACGCACCGGCTTTGTGGTATCGATTCCCGTATTGCTGTATCTGTTCTTTATCCATGCGTTCAGCGGAAAGCGCCCGATTAGGCTTCGCACAGCTTGCCTGATCATCTTTATTTTGCTGTGTGGCTGTATTTCCCATTTGAACGATATTCCTGAGACGCTTCCCAATGTTTTTTCCCTGATTTCCGAACTTTATAAAGCAGGTATCAGCGGGATGTCCGGTGGTGTCCTGTGCGGACTGATCGCCATTGCTGTGCACTGGCTTTGCGGATCGGTCGTCTCCTACATTATTTTGATCATTGCTGCGATCGTTATGCTCCTTGGCGGTATGGGAATCACAATTCCCGGCTTGGTCCGTGCTTACCGTGAGCGTCCCCGCGCCCAGTGGGAAGAGGAGGAGGAAACGCCTGATGTTGAGGAACCAGCAACTGCGGTTGTGAATCATTTCGCAACGAAGCGCATTGAATACTTAGAGCAGAAGCGTCAGCGGGATGCGGAAAAAGCAGAGCAGGCTGAAGCGGAAGCAAAGCGTTTGGCGGCGGAAGAAGCTGCCCGGGCACAAAAGCCAAAGAGCAAGGTGGAAGACATCATGAGTCAGATAGGCGCTGATGTGGAAGATCCTGTGGCTGCTTCCGGCGGTAAGACCTACAGCGAAGAGGATGTGGAGATCCTTCCGGTCGTCAGCAAGCCTGTCCAAATTGCTGAGTCTCCTGTGATCGAGCCAATTCAGATGC
>CAZVRM010000310.1:0-2165 GCA_964629605.1 uncultured Oscillospiraceae bacterium | reverse complement strand
TATAAGCACAAGCGGTCGGAGGAAAAGCGCACCCAGGGCGGCAAGCGCATCGCCCAGCTGGTGACGGTGGAATATGCTGCCAAAAAGGACGATTGGTACGCCGAAAACACCCGAAAGGTACAGTTTTTCCGCGCCGACAGCGCCCTTTGCGATCAGCTGTTGCCCAAGAACACCGCCGATCTGCTGGTGTGTGACCTGCCTTACGGCGTGCAGCACGGCGCAAGCGGCGGCGGAAGTCTCCAGCGCAATGCGGCAAAGATCGTCCGGGAGATCGCTCCCGGCTGGCTGAAGGCCCTGCGCCCCGGTGCAGGCGTGGCGCTGGCCTATAACGTGCTGACCACCCCCCGTCAGCATCTGGCAGAAGCCTTGGAGGCGGCGGGCTTTACCGTGCTGCCCCAGGTGGAGGGTCTGGAGCATCGGGTGGATCAGTCCATCCTGCGGGATGTTCTGGTGGCGAAAAAAGCGAAGTAATTGAATACAAAAAGTATTATTATAATAACTTTATCCTAAAAGGAGAAATTCTTATGGAAATCAACGAAAAAATTCAGGCGATTACCGAGGAAATGATTGCCATCCGCCGGGAGCTGCATCAGTATCCCGAGCTGGGCACCGAAGAGCTGGAGACCCAGAAGCGCATCTCTGCTCTGCTGACCAAGTGGGGCATTGAGCACAAGCCCTGCGCCGACACCGGCATCGTGGGCATCATCCGCGGCGGCAAGCCCGGCAACGTGGTGGGCATCCGCGCCGACATCGACGCTCTGCCCCTGCAGGAAGACCGCTCCCGGGACTATTGCTCCAAGAACGACGGCGTCATGCACGCCTGCGGTCACGACGTCCACACCACCATCCTGCTTGGTATTGCCAAGCTGTGCAAGGAGATGGGCGAGGAGCTGCCCGGTACCGTCAAGCTGTTCTTCCAGCCTGCCGAAGAGACCGTTGGCGGCGGCGACCGCATGGTGCAGGAAGGCTGCTGCCAGAATCCCGATGTGGACTACACCATCGGCCTGCACGTCCAGCCCTATATGGACGTTGGCACCGTGGAAATGCGTTACGGTCAGCTGAACGCTTCCTGCGATACCGTCAAGATCAAGGTCAACGGCAAGGCCGGCCACGGCGCTTATCCCGAGCGCGGCGTGGACGCCATTGTGGCTGCTGCCGGCATCGTTTCCGGTCTGCAGACCTTTGTCAGCCGTAACATCAGCCCCCTGAACAACGCTGTTCTGACCATCGGCACCATCAACGGCGGCACCAAGAGCAACATCGTCGCCGACGAGGTTTATATGACCGGTACCCTGCGCACCCTCGATCCCGAGACCCGCGTCTTTGCCCGTGACCGCATCATCGCCCTGTCCAAGGGCATTGCCGAGGGCTACGGCTGCACCGCCGACGTGGAAGTGGAGTGGGGCTACGCCGCGCTGATCAACACCGATGAGGTGGTGGATGTGATGAAGGCTCGCGCCGAAGAGATGCTGGGCAGCGAGCACGTGCTGATGAAGCAGTTCCCCTCCCTGGGCGGCGAGGACTTCTCCTACTTTATCGACGGCTCCAAGAAGGGCGGCGCTTTCTATCATCTGGGCTGCGGCAACACTGCCAAGGGCATCACCGCCGCCCTGCACAACCAGCAGTTTGATGTGGATGAAAGCTGCATCCCCCTGGGCATCCAGCTGCAGATGACCTTCCTGATGGATCTGCTGCAGAAGTAAACACAACAAACAGCAAAAGCACGGTCGCAAGACCAATGCTGTTCGGTTAAGAAAACACAGCACAATTTATGTCATTCCGAGCAAAAAGCCGCCCAAATGGGTGGCTTTTTGCGTGGGAATCCGCATCTTATGAAGGAGAAACGGATTGCCACGGCCCGTAAAGCGGGCCTCGCAATGACAGTGGTGCGCTAACCGAACAGCATTCGTCGCAAGACCGTGCTTTTTTATACCCGGAAACACGAAGCGCCCTGCTTTCGCAGAGCACTCCATGCCACAATATTACAGGAAAGCGTTTCGCTTTACTATTTTACAGGAACAGGGGGACGAAGACCAGAGCAACGATGCTCATCAGCTTGATCAGAATGTTCAGAGAGGGGCCGGAGGTATCCTTGAAGGGGTCGCCGACGGTGTCGCCGACAACGGCTGCCTTGGGAGCCTCAGAGCCCTTGCCGCCGTGAGCGC
>CAZVRM010000309.1:0-2171 GCA_964629605.1 uncultured Oscillospiraceae bacterium | reverse complement strand
CCTCAGCGGCCCGTGTCCTTTGGTAAACACAAATCTGACTTTTTTGACACGCTGAAACGGCACGGTAAAAACCGTGCCGTTTTTCTTTCAGGTTTATTCCAGCCTTGACAAACTAACGCCGTTAGCATACAATGCTAACGGCGTATTTTTTCTTTATGAGGTGATATTATGCCCAAAAAGGGCTTGAACCGCGATTTGATCATTGACGCTGCCCTCCAGCTGGTGGAAAAGGGCGGTCCCCCTGCCTGTTCCATGCGGGAGCTTGCCGACGCGCTGGAGGTCAAGGCAGCTTCCCTTTACAACCATATTTCCGGTATGGACGACCTGATGGGTCAGGTTGGTCTGCGTGCCGCACAAATGCGTGCCGAAGCCCAGCTGGATGCCATCCGGGGCAAGTCCCGTTTGGATGCCCTGCTGGCGCTGGCCGAAACTTATCACACCTTTGCCATGGAGCATCCCCATCTGGATCGCACCATCATGGGGCTGCAGCGCCATCTCAGCCCGGTGCTGCCTCAGGCCGGCAAGGTGACCATGGCGCCCATTCTGCAGGTGCTGGAAGGCTATGCCCTGACCGACCAGGACAAGATCCACTGGCAGCGGATCCTGCGAGCCACCATGCACGGCTTCTGTGTCCACGAGCACATCGGCGGCTTTTCCCACAGTCCCCTTCCTGTCAGCGACAGCTATCGGCTGGCCATCCGCTGCATCCACGACGGTCTGACTCAGGCCGAAAGAACCTGATCCAGCGGTGCTTTCAGCCGTTTGGTAAAGAACTTGACCGCAAGGCCGGTACATACCGAGGCCAGAACCGTGCCCTCCCGCAGGCCAACCACCCGGCCGCCGAACAGGATCAGCGACAGCACCACCGAAAGCGCCACACTGAAAATGTCAAAGACGATCTTCACGTCGCCGAAGTTCTTTTCGGTCACGTCGGACAGCGCTTTCACAAAGCCCTCGCCGGCGTTGAACATTACGTTGGCGATCACCGACAGCGCCACGCCGAAGCCCAGAATGATGATGCCCAGTATCACCATCACCAGCTGCATGGCATAGTTGTTCACCGGGATCAGTCCGGCGATCATCATACCCACATCGGTGAACCAGCCGAACAAAAAGGCCATGGGCAGCTGCAAAAGCTGGATCAGCTGATAGCGCTTACGCAGCACGACGATCTGCCCGATGATGAGCAGCACGCTCCACAGGATCAGCCAGTCTCCCATGGTCAGAGCGGTGAAGCGAAGAGAGAGCACGTTTGCCACCGAAGATACCGGCGACACACCCAGGCTGCCGCACTTGGTGCAGGCCACGCCCAAAGCAGAAAACCACAGACTGATGACAAACAGTCCGTAGCGCTTGATCATTTCTTTATTTTTCACGAAGTATCCCTTCTTTCCACCCATCATTATAACGCTTTTTGCGAAAAAGGGAACACTTTTCTTTGTTAAAGGAGCACATTATGGCGAAACAACGATTTATTACCGATTTTACCCAGGGCAGCGTGCCCAAACAGCTTTTGCGCTTTGCCGCGCCCCTGCTGCTGGCCAACCTGCTGCAGGTGGTCTATAACATGGCCGACATGGTCATCGTGGGACAGGTGCTTGGCTCGGTAGGTCTGTCTGCCGTGTCCATCGGCGGCGACGTTTCCAGCTTTTTGACCTTTGTTGCCATGGGCTTTTCCAACGCCGGACAGGTCATCATCTCCCAGCTTATCGGTGCAGGACAGAAGCGAAAGGTGGGCGCCTTTACCGGCACCATGTTCACCTTCCTGCTGGGCTTTGCCGTCCTGTTGGGCGGCGTCTGCCTGATCTTCCGCGAGGGAATTCTGGGGCTGATGAACACCCCCGAAGCAGCATGGCAGGAAGCGCTCAACTATTCCATCGTGTGCATTCTCGGTCTGGTGTTTATCTACGGCTACAACATGGTTTCTGCCGTGCTGCGGGGCATGGGTGACTCCAAGCATCCCTTCATTTTCATCGGTCTGGCAGCCATCATGAACGTGGTTCTGGACATTGTTCTGGTCTGGGGCTTCCACATGGGTGCCATGGGCGCCGCCATCGCCACTGTGTTCAGCCAGGGCTTTTCCTTTGTGTGCTGCGTGGTCTTTTTGTGGCGAAGCCGACATGAGATGGGCTTTGAAGTGTCGTTGGACGACTTCCTCCATCCCAAAATGG
>CAZVRM010000308.1:0-2176 GCA_964629605.1 uncultured Oscillospiraceae bacterium | reverse complement strand
CGCATCTTCCGGCTGAAGGGCTACCAGATCGCCGAGGGCAGCCGTACCTCCAAGGGGATGAACATCGTCAATCTGCTGCCGCTGCAGCCGGATGAAAAGGTCACCAATATGCTGCGCCAGCAGGCAAAGGACGCCTCGGCTGACGGCTTTGTGACCATGGTGACCCGGAAGGGCCTGATCAAGCGCACCCCGCTGAGCCAGTACGCCAACATCCGCAAGAGCGGTCTGAACGCCATCAGCCTGAACGAGGGCGACAGCCTGGCCTGGACCCGTTTGACCTCCGGTGACGATATGCTGATCGTGGCGACCCGCAACGGCCAGGCCGTTCGCTTCCATGAAAGCGATGCCCGCGCCATGGGTCGTATGGGCCACGGTGTGCGTGCCGTCCGTCTGGCCGAGGGTGACGAGGTGGTGGGTGTATCCATCTGCCGCGAGGACAGCACCATTCTGACCGTGACCGAGGGCGGTAAGGGACGCCGTACCAGGATCGACGATTACCGCATCACCTCCCGCGGCGGCAAGGGTGTGCGCAACTACGACGTGAACAAGGATAAGGTGGCCGGCGTCAAGATCGTGGATGACAACGACGACGTGATCCTGATCAGTCAGGAGGGCATCATCATCCGCCTGCACGTGCCGGATATCACGGTGCAGAGCCGCTACGGCAGCGGTGTGCGCGTGATGCGCCTGGCCGAGGGCGACAAGGTGATGGTGCTGGCACGAACCGAGCACGACGACAGCGCTGCCGCCGAAAAGCCGGAGGAGGCCCCCGCCGAGGAGCTGAGCGCCGAGGAGCTGGCCGCGCTGGAGGCGGCGGATGCTGCAGAAGAAGCCCCGGACGAGGAATAAAATAGAATAACAGGGCCGGATGATCTGCCGTTGAGGTGGAACATCCGGCACTGTACAAAATCGATCAAGCTGTTGATCCTTACAAAACGGAGAAAACCAGTATGAACAAAAATCAGATTTTTGAGTATTTGGCCGGTTCGCTGCAAAACTACACCCTCGACCAAATGGTGGTAAATATGGCACTGACTTTTGTGCTGCTGCTGTTCATTTTTTTCATCTATGCACTGACCCATAAAGGTAACGGTACCTTCAGTGCAGATTTTGGCTTTTCTATCATTCTGACTGGTTTGGTAACCAGCGTGATTATGATGGTTATCGAAAGCAATCTGGCACTGTCGCTGGGCATGGTGGGCGCTTTGTCTATCATCCGCTTCCGTACTGCAGTCAAGGATCCGCGCGATACCAGCTTTATTTTCTGGTCGGTGTGCACCGGCTTGTGTGCCGGTACTGGCGGCTATGTGTTGGGAATCTTGTCTACCGTAGTCATCGGTGTGTTTGTACTCTTTTATACGCTGTTGATTAATGCCTTCCCGCAGAATCTTTTGGTGGTGCGTGCTGATGGCACTGCCGATTATGAAGCAGTGGTGGCTGTTCTGAAAACGAATAAGGTACGCTATTCAGTTAAGCTGAGGGAGGTTTCCCCTGCCGGTCAGCAGATGATATTTAAGGTCAGTGGTCGAAAGGCGTATATGCTTCCCGAAGAACTGTGCAAGATGAACGGTGTTATGTCTGCCAGTCTGGCCTGGGAGGGTGAGGACTGATGCCCGCTAAGCGCAGGATGCAATGGGTGGTTCTGGTGGTACTTTCCTGCTTTTGTGTAGTGTTTTTTCTGTTGTTTCGTAATTATGACATCGATTGGAAAAATGCCCGCTGGAACCTGCACATTGCCGAGATTTCGGTCAATACCGAGTTTGCACAGAATTTTACCAGTCAGCTGCCGGTTTTGTATGTGGAAACCGACAATATCGGAATCATTACCGATCAGGCGCTGGATATGCCGGGCAAGCAGGTGGGCCAGACCCAAAGTATGATATATGTGTACAACGGCTACCCAAATAATGGGCGGAATAACCTTACTGTGATCCCCACACAGGTATTCGATTATGCGCGTGTCAAACTGCGCGGGCGCTACTCTTCCCTGCAGCCTAAAAAACCTTATGGAATTGAATTGCAGGACGAAAAGGGAAATCCGGTCAATTTGAAGTTTATTTCCTTCGATTCTGAGTCGGATTATGTGCTGCACGCCCCCTATTTTGACAAAACCTGTTTGAAAAATTACATTGCTTTTTCGCTGGCAAGTCAGCTGCGGCTGGACTATGTGCCTGAA
>CAZVRM010000307.1:0-2176 GCA_964629605.1 uncultured Oscillospiraceae bacterium | reverse complement strand
CTCAGCGGCCCGTGTCCTTTGGTAAACACAAATCTGACTTTTTTGACACGCTGAACCGGCTCACCGAGCCGGTTTTTTGCATAGTATAGAGAAAACTGTGCAGGGAGGCATCTCTATGGCCATTCGTTTGAACCCAGACCACTCCGATCCCGAAAGTGATCTGGAGACCCAACTGCTCGCCATGGGGGCCATCATCGCCGGCAACCTGCTGTCGGTGGCATTGCTGCAAAACAAGCTGGAGCGCCGCCGCCACCCGGAAGCACCCGTGCCAAAAATCTTTGACCTGCTGCCCAAGGTGAGTATCGGTCTGTTTTTGGGCGCTTCTCTGTATTTTCTGGCGCTGTCCCGGAGGGATGTGCGGGAAAATCCTGACCGCACTGCCCTTTGGCTGGTATTTGCCGCCAATCTGCTGTCCATCACATCGGTGGGACTGAAAACTCACGTTGTGTTTACCTCTCCGCCCGAATCGGCCGCTACCGTAGGCTCGGTAGAGCCGTGATTCCCCCGCAGGCTTGCCAGTTCCTGCCGCAGTTCCGCCAGTTCCCGCTCCACAGCGGCCAAACGGTCGTTCTGCGCCTGTTCCTGCAAAAGCTGTCCCTGGGCAGCGTTGGATTCCAGCACCTGCCCAATCAGCTCCAGCCAGCTGCCCAGGGAATTCTGCTGATTATAATTCAGCCCGCCCATCAGCGCAAACCCCAGCACCGTCCCCAAGGCACTCATCAATTCCGCGGGCAAATCAAAAAAGCCCTTCGCTCCGGCCACCACCTCACCCCTTGCCATTTTTCGCTGGATAGCGTATAATAAAGCATTAGATACTACAGGAAGGAGGAGAAATCATGCGCCGAATTTTGGCTTTTTTGCTGTGCCTGTCTTTGCTTTTGCCGCTGTTTTCTGCCTCTAACCCAAGCTATGCCGCCGACAGCTACCTGATAACCATTGCAGAGGATCAGGTTTTGGAATCGGTGGGCGATGACGAGATGGCCGTCTATATCGATGGCATCATCTATGCTCCCTATACCACCCTGCAGAAGATGAACAGCGTGTATGCCAACTACAACGAAGCCGATCAGCTGGTTACTGTCTACCGTGTAGGCGCGATCATGTACTTTGAGCTGGATACCGGTCTGACCTATGACTATCTGCAGCAGCGCTCCATTCGGGTTTCTGCCAAGATGCGCAACGGCGTACCTTATCTGCCGGTGTCCATCGTCACGGCATGGATGGGTATGTATTTTTCCTTTATCTCTGCCGAAAACTCCGGTGTTGGCTATCCGGTCATTCGACTGGCCAGCGATAAGCCGGCTTTGGCCGATAATGTGATTTTGACCCGCAATGCCTCCCGCCTGCGTTCGGTGGCACGCGCCCGAAATAAGGCCAGCGGCATCGAAGTGCCCACCGACCCGGTGACGATCCCCTCCCGCACCACGGCACTGCTGTTTACCGGTCTGCCCGAGGTGCTGCCAGCCGATGAAAACGGCAATATGCCTACCCAGCCCCTGTCCAGCCTGCTGTCGGTGCTGGAGGGTAATACCATGCCGGCGGCCTTTTTCCTCCGGCAGGAGGAACTGCTCCCCGGGGCAGAAACCCTGCGCGAGCTGGTTTCCCGGGGCTTTTCGGTGGGAATCCTGCTTTCCAACACCGAAGATCCCGTAACAGAGGCGCAGGCCTGCAGTGGGCTGTATGCACAGCTGCTGCACCAACGAGTACGTCTGGTATGCACAGCGGGATTGGAGCTGACCGAAGAGCAAATCGCTGCGCTCACCGGGGCAGGCTTTGTGGTTTGGACACCCACACTGGATCCGGACACCGGAGATCTAAGCTCCGGAAAGTTGCTGTCGGCTGCCCAAAAGGCGCTGCGAAATGCCCCCGAGCAGTCCTCGCTGCGGCTGTATCCCACCGATCTGACAGCAGAGATCCTGCCGGTTATCTGCAGCTATCTGTTGGCGCAGAACTTCACCGCCAGTCCCATCAATGAGTGGACGGCACCGTTTTAAAATGGTCTTTTTCAAAAGGAGCTGCTTGGGCAGCTCCTTTTTGAGACTGTCAAAGAACCGCTTCGCTGGGTTCTTTTCGACAATTTGGTTCCGCGCTACAGCGCGGTTTCGTTGGATTTTCTGCGGAAAAATCCAACGGGTTACGGTGTTTTTGACCATAATCACACAGATTACGGCCAAAA
>CAZVRM010000306.1:0-2192 GCA_964629605.1 uncultured Oscillospiraceae bacterium | reverse complement strand
AGGCCACCTGGACACTGGAAACACTGGAAGCCGCGCCCTCCTGCCGCTGGCTGGCAGAGCAGGGCTGGATCGAGGAATAAATTATGGAAAATGCATTGAAAAAGACAATAGAGTTCATTCGCCCCGCTGATCGGGTCGCCATGGAGCAGGCACGGTCCCGGCAGGCAAGCCTTGCCAAGCCGCCCCGCAGTCTGGGACAGCTGGAAGAGATGGGCATCCGTCTGGCGGGTATCACCGGAAAGGTGCACAACCAGCTGAACAAGCGCCGTATCGTGGTGCTGTGCGCCGACAACGGCGTGTGTGCCGAGGGTGTTTCGGCTACCCCCCAGAGCGTCACACTGGCACAGACGGTCAATCTGACCCGGGGCATGACGGGGGCGTCCTCCCTTGCCCACCATTTCGGCGATGAGATCGTGGTGGTGGACGTAGGCGTGATGTCTGACGTGCCCAGTGCCAAGGTTGTCAACAAAAAGGTGGCCTACGGCACCAAAAATCTTCGCTACGAGCCTGCCATGACCCGGCAGCAGGCGCTGCAGGCCGTGATGGCCGGTATCGAGCAGGCCTGTATCGCCAAGGCCGAAGGCGTGGACGTGCTGGGCGTGGGTGAGATGGGCATCGGCAATACCACCACCTCCTCTGCCGTGCTGGCGGCGCTGACCGGTGCAACGGTGGAGGATGTCACCGGCCGGGGCGGCGGTCTGCTGGATCATGCCTTTGCCGTCAAAAAACAAGTGATCCGGGAGGCGCTGGACAAGCATCAGCCCGACCCCAACGACCCCATTGATGTGCTTGCCAAGGTGGGCGGCTTTGACCTGTGCGCCATGTGCGGTGTGTTTCTGGGTGCCGCCGCCGAGCGCATCCCGGTGGTCATCGACGGCTTTATTTCGGTGGTGGCTGCCCTGTGCGCCGCACGGCTGTGCCCCCATGTGAAAGATTATCTTTTCCCCTCCCATGCCTCCTTTGAGGTGGGCTACAGCATTGCTGTCAAGGAGCTGGGCTTGCAGCCTTACCTGCTGCTGGATATGCGTCTGGGCGAGGGCAGCGGCTGTCCGCTGGCCTTTTTGACCATGGAGGCGGCCTGCGCCGTTATGAATGAGATGGCCACCTTTGAAGAGGCTGCCATCAACGACGATTATCTGGACGAGATCCGAAAAGGAGACCAGTTTTCGGTAAAGGGGGCGGAAAAATGACCATTTTTCTGTCCGGCGGCGCGAAAAACGGCAAATCTACTTTGGCGCAGCACCTGACCCGGACGCTGGCAAAGGGTGGCCCCATGTATTATGTGGCCACCATGATTCCCCATGATGCTGAGGACGATGCCCGCATTGCCCGGCATTTGCAGGAGCGGGAAGGCTGGGGCTTTACTACGCTGGAGTGCGGAAAAGAGATTACAAATGGTATAATTGATAAAAATATCAACGGTTCGTTTTTGTTTGACAGCGTCACTGCACTGCTGGCAAACGAAATGTTTCCCGGCATCCAACCCGACCTGACCGCGCCCGAACGGGTGAAAGCCGACCTTCTGGCACTGGCAGACCACGCCGAAAACGTGGTGTTCGTCAGCGATTTCATCTATTCCGACGCGGCACACTACGATGAACTGACACAGGCCTACCGCAAGGGTCTTGCCGATGCTGACCGAGCGCTGGCTGCCCGGTGCGACTGCGTTGCCGAGCTGTGCGGCGGCAACATCACCGTCCACAAGGGGGTGCTGCCCAAATGGTAAAATGGTGGTACGCCTTTTGGATGTGCTGGGGAATGTTTTGCGCCATCCCCTGCCCGGTGAAGATCTGGGACGAAAAAGCCCGACCTCGGATGCTGTCCTGCTTTCCCCTGCTGGGAGGGGTGATCGGCGGCCTGTGGTCACTGTGCGCCCTGCTGCCTGTTGGGGCAGTGCGCGCCTTTGTGCTGACGGCAGCGCCCTTTTTGCTCACCGGATGCATCCATCTGGATGGATTTATGGACTGCTGCGATGCCATTTTCTCCCGTCGGGATCTGGAAAAGCGGCAGCAGATTTTGAAGGATTCCCATGTTGGTTCCTTTGCCGTCATCGGCATGGTGCTGTTGGCGCTGTGCAGCTTCGCGCTGTGGAGCGAAAGTGGGACAGTCCCCCTGTTGCCGCTGGCATTGCTGCCGGTGGCGGTGCGCTCGACGGCAGCTATCGCTGTCACTTGCATGAAACCCATGGGGCA
>CAZVRM010000305.1:0-2204 GCA_964629605.1 uncultured Oscillospiraceae bacterium | reverse complement strand
AAGATGATGCATTTCTCCATTGTCGTTTTCTCCCGTAGGGCGGGGGCTTGCTCCCGCCGGGTAGTATGTTCGTATTTGGCGGCGGGAGCAAGCCCCCGCCCTACAATGGTATTCTAGCACAGCAGCACGAAAAGAGAAATAGAAATCTTTTAATTTTTGTTGCCCCGGTTGCTGCAACCGATGCAACTAAGGCTCCTTTTGGCCCTATGGGTGAAAGCATTGCTTTCCAAAAACCAAAAGGAGGAATCTTATGTTAACCTTTCACTTTTCCGGCGCAGCCGGAGAAATGACCGAAAGCGAGATGCTGGCCGCCGGTATGGTGGGCAAGCAGGTGCAGTTCACTTTCTCGGAGGATTGGGCCGACCTGCGGAAAGTGGCCGTGTACCGCGCCGGAAGCGTCATCGCCAGCACCGTGGATGTGCAGGAGGTGGATACCATCCCAGCCCAGGTACTGGCAGAGCCGCTGCAGCGGCTGTATGTGGGCATCTACGGCATCTCGGAGGACGGGTCCGTCGTGACCCCCACCATTTTCGTAGAGGGGCCCTTCATCCACATCAGCGCCACACTGGCAGACGACCCGGATTTCGACCCGGAGAACACCTTCTGGATCCGGCTGGAGGAGGCCATGGGCGAACTGACGGAGCTGGCTACCGGGGAGAAATCCAGTCTGGTGGCTGCCATCAATGAGCTGGCAGCGAAAAATACCGCGGATTTTCTGAAAAATGTGTCCATTCAGCAGGCTTACGACGAGGCTTCCGCCACCCACTACAGCGCCCTGCGCATCTTTAAGGAGCGGCTGGACGGCGAGCTGCAGTATCCCTTTGTCTACGCCCCCAATGCCGCAGGCGCCGCCAGTTTGTCCCCCAAAGATCTGGCGCTGCTGGAAAACTGGCCTCTGGTGATCAATGCGGGTATTTTCAACATGGACACCGGCTGTCCTGACGGTCTGGTGATCCAGAACGGCAGCATCATCCAGGAGGGTCCCAGCGCCACCATCAGCGGCTGCAAGCCATTGACCATCGATTTTCAGGGGGACTTGGGGTATGCGGCAGCGGATGCGGCTTCCGCCGATCTAAGCGGCATCGTCTCCGCCGTCTGCGGCTTCATGCCCATTGTGGTGGATCATGAAGCGGTATCTGAAGAAGACTGGAATGCTGTGGACAGCTACACCGAAAAGGCCCAGCGGCAGATCATCGGCCAGTACGAAAACGGCGACTACGCCATCCTGACCTGCGAGGGCCGGGGCTTTGGGGCCTCCGAGGGCTGGACCATCGCAGAGGCGCAGGCAGTCTGTCTGAAACTGGGACTGAAATTCGCCTACAATCTGGACGGCGGCGGCAGCACCGGCACCATGGTGGACAAGAAGCAGCTGAACACCGTCTACGAGGGCACCACCGGACGAAAGGTGCCCACCTTCATCCTGTTCAACGGCGGCACCAAGCTATCCGCCGGCACCGCCGACGCCTACACCGCGCTGGAATACCTGCAGGTAAACGAAGGCGCCTACATCAACACCGGTATTGCGGAAACATCCCTGTTCTCTGTTGAATACAAGGTGCTGAATGAAAACTGGGTGGCGCCCCATGGTCATGTGCTGTCCTCTGCCAATACCTACCACACCTTCCTGAAGGGCGGCAATTCCGACACAGAGCAGCTGGCTGTCAGCAATTTCCGGGGCAGCGCCCCCGCCGACACCACCGTGACGGTGGAAAAGACGGAAAGCTACATCATCCGCAACCTCTGCGACGGCACAAACATGGCAGTCAGCATCAACGGTGCCGCGCTTTACACCACCGCCGTTGGCAGCACCATGTCCGAAAGCAACCACTACTGCCTCTTCGCCTACGGCGGCAACCCCACCGCTGACCGCTACTGGTTCACGGGCAAGTGCTACTACCTGAAGCTGTGGGATGTAAGCGGCGGACTTGCCCACCACTTCATCCCCGTCCGGCGCAGGGACGGTATCTGCGGCCTGTACGACAAGGTGACGGGAGCCTTCCTGGCAAGCTCCAGCGGTGTGGCCTTCGGTGGTGCATGATGACAATAACGCAGAAGCAATGCCTGCTGCTGTACCTGGGGTATTATCAGCAGGATATTGACGGCATCTGGGGACCAAAGTCGGAAGAAGCCACAGCAGAGTTTCAGCGGCAGGCCGGGCTGGAAGCTGACGGTCGCTTCGGCCCGGAAACGGAAAAAGCCATCCT
>CAZVRM010000304.1:0-2213 GCA_964629605.1 uncultured Oscillospiraceae bacterium | reverse complement strand
TTGATGAAGATAAATGTATCGGCTGTGGTCTGTGTGCCGAAGCCTGTCACGAAGGTGCCATCGGTATGGTGGATGGCAAGGCCAAGCTGTTGCGTGAGGATTACTGCGATGGCCTGGGCGACTGCCTGCCCGCCTGTCCGGTAGGAGCCATCGCCTTCGAGGAGCGGGAAGCGCCCGCCTATGATGCCGAGGCTGTCCGTTTGGCGCAGGAGGCCAGGAAAAAGGCCGGTGGACACAGCTGCAGCTGCCCCGGCAGTCAGGCAAAGGCTATCCAGCGGGAGCCTGCCGTACCGCAGGCAGCTCCCCTGCCCTGTGGCTGCCCCGGCAGCAACGCCAAAGCGATCCAGCGGGAGCCTGCTTCCGGCGCGTCTGTCCAGCCGGTGTCCAGCCAGCTGAACCAGTGGCCTGTCCAGATCAAGCTGGTGCCGGTAAACGCCCCTTATTTCAACGGTGCTCATCTGCTGATCGCAGCCGACTGCACCGCCTATGCCTACGGCAACTTCCACCAGCGGTTCATCAAAAACCGCATTACCCTGATCGGCTGTCCCAAGCTGGACGAGGGTGACTACGCCGAAAAGCTCACCCGCATCATTGCCGAAAATGACATCCAGAGTGTCACCATCGTGCGAATGCAGGTACCCTGCTGCGGCGGCATCGAAAATGCTGCCAAGCGTGCTCTGCAGGCCAGCGGCAAGTTCATTCCCTGGCAGGTGGTCACGGTCACCACCGACGGCCGCATTCTGGGCGAATAAGCAAAGAAAGGGCGCGTTGCAAAATGCCACACCCCTGTCATTCCGAGCAAAAATGCCGCCATTTGGCGGCATTTTGCGTGGGAATCCGTATCTTTTGTGTGGAAAAACGGATTGCCACGGCCTGCTTCACAGGCCTCGCAATGACAGAATTGCATTTTGCAACAGGCTCTTCTTCTAAATTGCATTCATTTTTAAATTGGAGGTTAAAGCCAATAACGACCTGCCTTCAAAAGTACGGTTTTAATCTCCTACGTTCTTCTTGCTACAGTTCATTTTAACATAGCCAAATACTGATCCAGTCGCGCATTGACATAGCCTGCAAACAGCTTCTCCATTGCAGCCAGGTTATGACGAAAAGGGCCTCCCCAAAACAAAAATGTTCTGGCAAAAACGAAAACGGAGTGCGTGGAGAAGCTAAAAGCGCTGAAAGCCAGTATAGAAAAACCCGTACCCAACAAAGCAAAGGCTGATATGCCCTTCGGCGACTGGATCACCTTCTGGTATGACACATATCTGAGGCCAGACCTGCGGGAAAACTCCCACAGAGCATACGATGGGTATCTTAGAGTACATATCCTGCCGAGGATTGAAAATATCTCTCTGAACAAGCTGACCACCAATGACCTCCAGCAATTCTATCTCTGGCTGAAGAAGGATGGACGGACGGCATTTCGTGAACGGTATGGAAACGGCCTTTCAGACCACATGCTTATGAATATCCACTGCTTTATCCGCAGGGCATTGGACAAGGCTGTAAAAGAAAACCTCATTGCGCTGAATCCGGCGCTGGAATGCAAGGTGCCGACGGCGCATCGCCAAGAAATGAAAGTACTGACACGGGAGGAAATGCAGCGACTACTGATCCAGGCCAGATACGAAGGTTACTAGGAAGTGTTTCTGCTGGAGCTGGCGACGGGACTGCGTTTGGGAGAATTGATGGCGCTCCAATGGGATGATCTGAACTTCACCACCGGTGAGCTTCGCGTCAACAAACAAGTGATTCGGACCAGTGAAGGTCTGACAGTGACAGAACCCAAGACGAAGGCAGCTGTCCGAACGGTGATCCTTCCGCCTTCTGTATTGAACGCTCTGAAGGAGCATAGGAAAACGGTGGATTCTGAGTGGCTGTTCCTCTCACCTAAGATCGATGGGAAGCCGATGTATCCCGGCAATGTCAGCCAGCGCCTGCAAAAGATACTGAAAAACGCAGGCTGTAAGCATGTGCGCTTTCATGACCTCAGACATACATTTGCCACCAATGCACTGGAGCATGGCATGGACATCAAGACTCTGTCCACCATCATCGGTCATGTATCCTCCGCAACCACGCTGAACGTGTACTCCCACGTGACCGATGACATGAGGAAGCAGGCTGCGGTCAGCATTGACCAGGGCATCGCCAAAGCGGAGCCACAGGTGTCAGAGCAGGCGGCGCCACAGAAAACCATGACGGAATTCCGC
>CAZVRM010000303.1:0-2216 GCA_964629605.1 uncultured Oscillospiraceae bacterium | reverse complement strand
GTATTTGTCATAGACCTCCTGTAAATCGGCGGCGTTATACAGCTGATAGCCAAAGGACAGCATCCGGTTGTGGGCATACAGGTTTTGGTGGCTGACACCGATGACCTTTGCCCCCGCCCACATGGCATCCTGCAGCTGCTCTTCGATCCACCGGATGGTGCTGTATTTCACATAGCCTTTGCCGTAGCAGTTGGTGTCCACCATCAGAATCCGCAGCCGGGGATGTACCTCGTACACATAGCTGAGGGATTCCTCATCCCGGCTGACGGCCTGCTGCCAGCCAAAGGGTGCGTACAGCTCCTTGTACTGATCGGAGGTCAGGCCGGGCATGGTCTGCAGCGTCTCGCCATTGAAGGTGCTGTAATCGGCACAGGCACCGTCCACATCATGATTTCCGGCAATGGTCAGCACCTGCACACCGCTGTTTTGCAGGGTGCGAAGCTGCTCTGCCAACTCCCTGTGACTCTTTTCTGCACCGTTGAGGGTCAGATCACCGCTGAGAATCAGCACATCGGGCTGCTCCTTTGCCGCCTGTGCCAGCAAGGCCGCAGTGATGTCGGCGGAATAGCGCACCGCCTTGCCGTCACCGCCCGACGCAGGCTGGTCAAAATAATCCCCCATCAGGTCGGGAGCGATGTAATGCAGATCGTTAGCCGTCCAGATGGTTATCGGCGTTTCCAGCAGTCGTCGGCTTCCCGCCAGCAATCGTGCGGGTGCCAGCACCAGCGCCAACGCAAACAGCAAAAACAGGCCTCGTTTTAATTTCATAAAAACCTCCAAAACAGGAAAAAAGCACTTGCTTTCGCAAGTGCTTTTCTGGCGGAGAAGGAGAGATTCGAACTCTCGAGACCCTTATGGGGCCTACACGATTTCCAGCTTGACTACCCGTAAAAACAGGTGATTTTAACTGTTAAAAGCACAGTTTTTAAGCGTATAACGCATGGAAAATCGGTAGTTTTTACACCATAGTAGAACCCGTGGTAGAACCATGGTAGACCTCCCACGCCAGCAATAGCACAACTCTAATACATAGTATAGCATTTCGTTCTATCGATTGCAATCAAAGGAGATATTGATATGCGGGAACACATAATTATTGCCGTATCCAATCAAAAGGGCGGCGTAGGAAAAACCACTACCACCCTCAACCTCGGAGCCGCGTTAGCGGCTCTGGGGAAAAAGGTGCTGGTTGTAGATAATGACATTCAAGGAAGCCTAACGCTGGCACTTGGTTATACGCCAGCCACCCTTAAGAAGACCCTTACGAATTTAATTAATATCGCTATCGATTACCCGGAAGACTTAGGGGCAAGCCTTCCAGAAGTAATCCACCCTACTACAAGCGGTATGGATTTGCTTCCCGCAAATAGTCGGTTGGGAGATGCTGCCATTCGCCTTCAGATGATGCAGTTTTCCCATTCACCGCTTTCTGCAGAAATCGCGCTGTCTAGTGAGAAGATTTTGCGGGCGATCCTTACTCCCCTGCTTTCAACTTATGACTACATTCTCATCGACTGTGGTTTGAAGCACGAGATTCTCACCATAAACGCCTTGGTGGCGGCCGACTATTGCATCTTGCCAGTCCAGGCACATTATCTGGCAAGCGAGGGCATCCCTGAGGTTCTTCGAATGGTCCGCTTTATTCGTAAGAAGCTAAACCCTGCTCTGAAAGTTGCCGGTATTCTGCTTACTATGTATCAGTCTCGGCCTGTACTTTGCCAGGAAGTACATAAGACTATCACAGAAACTTACGGCTGCAGTATTCCAGTTTTCCAGCGCCCCATTGAATACTCTATCCGCGTCGCAGAAAGTCCCGCAGCCGGAAAAAGCATTCTGGCCTATGAGCCAAAGAACCCGGCGGCATTCTCCTACCGTTGTTTGGCCGAGGAGGTGCTGCATTTTGAGTAATACTTCCATAAAAAGTATTCTGCAATCCCGCATCCAGACTGCACAGCAAACCTCTGAGTTGGAAATGGGAGATTCCGCCTACCAATCCTTGTTTGCCGCTCCGACCTCCTCCGGTGGGAGTAGTTGTGATATACCAATCAGTAAGCTACGCTCCTTCTTTACCGCAGACATCGGTTTCAAGCCATATCCGCCTGCAAAACTTAAAGCACTTGCCGAACACATGGCAACGGATGGTCAGCTTGAACGTATCATCGTGCGACCCATACCAGATGGAGATGAATACGAGATCCTCGCCGGGCACAACCGCA
>CAZVRM010000302.1:0-2224 GCA_964629605.1 uncultured Oscillospiraceae bacterium | reverse complement strand
CAGTTTTTACGAGGCAAGTAATTAAGACTTTTCCCTGTTCAGCTTCAAACCCGAACGCAGCGGCAATCGCGCTTGGACTCATAGAGCCATGGCCATATACCGTAGTGACTCCATGTGCACCGTGATCGCTCAGGAGAGATAAGTATTTGTTTTTCTTTTTCTGTTCAGCAATCACAACAAAATACTGCAGGCCGTTTGTCTGAGCATCACTCATTTTCGCTGTCCTCACTTTCATTTGAATTTTCATCAAGACCATCTGCTGATGGCAGAACGAAGCTTTCCAGATCCTCAAAGGATTCCGCCGCCGCTTCTTTCTCCGCGCGCTTCACGCGGATATTGTAAATGATACCGAGCGCCTGAATCGCGATCAATGGGGTTACGGAGATAAAAGAGATAATGCCAAAACCGTTTGTCAGGATCGACATCTGACTTCCGTTTGCCTCGGCAACAGCCGTCGCAATACTGAGTGTGAGCGGCGTCAAAAATGCGGAGGTCAGAGCGCCGCCCGTAACGCCGCCGGAGTCAAAGGCAAGTCCCACAAAGAGATTCGGAGTGAATACCATCATGATAAGCGATATGGCGTAAAGAGGAACAAGGAAATACAGGATATTGATCTCTGTCAGAATTTTGAGGATGCACAGCAGCGATGCTATGCCGATACCAAGCGCCAGAGTAATGCGGATCGTCATGTTCTTGATATGGCCGTTGGTGAGATCCTCGATCTGTGAGCCAAGAACGGTTACGGCGGGTTCCGACACGGTGATAGCAGCGCCAAGCACAAATCCGACCAACAAAAGCAGCCACTTAAACCATTCAGGACGGGATGCCTCAAAGAACATCTGACCAATATACTGTCCCACGAAGCCAAAGCCGAAATCAATACCCGAAAGGAAAATGAGTAACCCCAAATAAACAGGGATAATGCCAAGCATGAGTTTGACAAATGTGCGTTTGGGCAGCTTCAGTATGAACAGAAGAAATGGAATGGATATAAACACAATAGGGAGAACCGCCAATGCCACATCGGACAGATTGCCCAGAAGGATGCTGCCCATACTGCTGTTCGTTGACATATCGTAGAGGTTTTCGGGAGGCAGCGTGCCTCCATTTGCAGCCTTAATGATAATTCCATATAACAGTACCGCAACGATGGGACCGGCGGAAGCAATGCCGATGATACCAAGGGAGTCTTCATTCGTTTTACTTTTGGAAAAGGTGGTGGAAATACCGAGTCCCAGCGCAAGGATAAAGGGAACGGAAACATCACCTGTAGTTGCGCCGCTGCCATCAAAGGCGAGCGCGATAAACTCACTGGGCGTGAATATGACGAGAAGGAAGATCAACGAATAGAGGATGGTATAAACCCACTTGATACTGATGTCCTTCACAATGCGCAAAAGGGCGATTGCAACGCCGATGCCGATACCCGTTGCAGTAATCCAAATAAACAAAGTGCTGTTGACAAGAGGAATGATGACGTTGATCTGCTTGGCAAGGACGGAAAGAGCCGGTTCTGCCACCGTGGCAAGGAGTCCGAAAACAAATCCGAAGCAAAGCACGAAAGCAAGCCTGTTGTATTTGGCAAAAGAGCCACCCACCATTCGTCCAATGGGAAGGATGCTCGTATCAAGACCAATCAGGAACATGGCTTGCCCAAACACGACACAAACATATCCCACTATGATCTTGAGGTATTCACCGAACGATTTCAGGGGAGCTATCAAAAGACAGATCACGATAATGACGGCGAGCGGGAGGGAAGAAAGGAAAGTCTCCTTCACCGTCTGAAGGAATTTAGATTTCATGTGTCCTCCTTAGGGATCAATACTACTTTTGAAAAACCTGCACAGACAACATCAACCCAGGTGATGATATGGTTAATACGGTTGGATGTGATACAAAGGGCGCTTTGCACCCGGTTGGTAATTCAGGGCGCAAAATCGGGTACGATGCACCCAGTATCACGGACTGACAATCAGATATTCCGAACAAGTATCCTTTGGATACCGTTTTTTTGTCTGGCAGCTCTGGTTTTACTTTCATTCTGCAAGGATTACTTTTTCCTTTAATGCAAAACAGGTGCGCGCAGGGATATACAACTCTACATAGTGTTTTCCATCAAACATCTTGGATGAGTATGTCTGACTTCTGACATTGCCGAATCCACCATATTTCGGATCATCAGAAGAAAGCACAACCTTGTATTCTCCGGGCTTATGCACAG
>CAZVRM010000301.1:0-2230 GCA_964629605.1 uncultured Oscillospiraceae bacterium | reverse complement strand
TCGGACTCGAACCGACGACCTGCGCATTACGAATGCGCTGCTCTACCAACTGAGCTATACCAGCAAATATTCCATTTTTCTTCGGCCTGTTTCACCCCGCAGAGGGGCGGTGTATAATAATTACGAATCAGCTGCTCTACCGACTGAGCTACACCAGCAAACATAAGGGTGACAAATTATCACCCATATAGTATAATGGATTTTATCAAAAAATGCAAGCTTTATTTCGCCAGCGCCTTGCGGACAGCGGCGATGGTTTCGGGGATGGTCTCGTTGCGCAGCTCCTGCACGTCAAACTTGTGCAGCTTGAAAATGGTCTGCATCACCGGGCCGGACAGCAGTACCAGAATGATGGTACCCAGACCCACCGTACCGCCCAGCAGCCAGCCGATGGTCAACGCACAGCCCTCCAGCAGTACGCGCACCAGACCCACGGGCATTTTGCTGGCACGGCGTTTGAGCACGCACATCAGGCCGTCGCGGGGGCCGGAGCCCAGCTCGGCAGACATATAAATATACATACCATAAGCGGCGGGGAGCAGCGACAGCACGCACAGGATCAGGCGGGGGACAAAGCTTTCGGCCATGGGCAGCCCGCGGAAATCGGGCAGCAGGGCAAAGCCGGGGATCATATCGCCGGTGCAAAGATCCACCACGTTGCCGCACAGCAGAATGTTGATAAAGGTGCCGAAGCCGATCTTTTCCTTGCAAAGCACGTCGATCACCAGAATGGTCAGACCGATGGTGATGTTGGCGCGGCCAAAGGTGATCAGATCGGCGCCGTTTGCCAGCTGAATATCAAAAATTCCCTGGAGGAACTTGGCCATGCCGTCATTGAGCACGTCCCAGGGCTCCATGCCCAGATCGGCAACCAGCGCCATGGCAGAGCCAAAGCTCATGATGCACAGACCGATGAACAGGCGGACAAAGCGTTTGATAATGGGTTTCATGGAAATCCTTCCTCCAAACAAAGCGTTTCATACGAAATATATGATAACACATGAAAAAATTGCCGTCAATGAAAAAATTCTCTTGACATTTGGGCAAAGAATGTGTAATATCTATATGTTATCCTTGTCTGTGCCATGAGCGCAGACCAAATGTCCAAAAGGAGGTGCAAAGAAATGCCCAAAATTACCGGTAAGTATGAGACCATCTTCATCGTCAACGCCACTCTGACCGAGGAGGCCATCAAGGGTCTGGTTGAGAAGTTCACCAGCCTGATCGCTGCCAACGGTGAGATCGCCAAGGTTGAGGAGTGGGGCAAGCGCCGCATGGCTTACGCCATCGACGATATGTCCGAGGGTTACTACACCCTGGTCGAGTTTGACGCCAAGCCCGACTTCCCCGCTGAGCTGGACCGCGTGTACAAGATCACCGACGGTATCATCCGCTCTATCATCGTCGCGAAGGAATAAGAGGAGGTTGCAGCCATGCTGAACAAAGCCATCCTGATGGGGCGGCTGGTTGCCGATCCCGAACTTCGCCGAACCCCCAACAATAATTCCGTAACATCTTTTACCCTTGCCGTTAACCGCAGCTTCACCCGCCAGGGTGAGCAGCCTCAGACCGATTTCATTGACATCGTCGCCTGGGGCAAGACCGCTGAGTTTGTCAGCCGGTACTTCGTCAAGGGACAGCAAGTTGCCGTTGCTGGCCGCATCCAGACCCGGATGTGGGAGGACAAGCAGGGCAACAAGCGCAAATCTGTGGAAGTCGTCGCTGAAGAAGTACATTTTGCCGAGCCTAAGCGTGATAACAGCCAGCCCCGGAACGAGATGCCCCAGCAGGGCGGTTTCGATCCCATGGCCGGTCTGGGCGGAAACGCCTTTGCTGCGCTGCCCGGTGATGACAACGACCTCCCGTTCTAACCTGATTCAAGGAGGATACGATCATGGAAAACAGACCCGAGCGTCCCGCCCGCGACAATCGTCGTCGCCGGAAGGTTTGCCAGTTCTGCGTGGATAAAGTCGCTTACATCGACTTCAAGGATACCGCCAAGCTGCGGAAGTACACTTCCGATCGCGGCAAGATCCTGCCCCGCCGTATGACCGGCACCTGCGCCATGCATCAGCGTCAGCTGACCGTGGCCATCAAGCGTGCCCGTCACATCGCTCTGCTGCCCTACACCGCAGACTGATAAAAGCAACCAAACCGCACCCAACCGGGTGCGGTTTTTTTTCTGTTTGTGGGGCAAAACATAGAATCCTCGTCATTCCGAGCCGGTGAC
>CAZVRM010000300.1:0-2244 GCA_964629605.1 uncultured Oscillospiraceae bacterium | reverse complement strand
GACCTCCAGCGTGACAGGCTGGCGTGCTAACCGACTGCACCACCGGGCCAAATTGGTGGGAACAACAGGGCTCGAACCTGTGACCCCATGCTTGTAAGGCATGTGCTCTCCCAGCTGAGCTATGCTCCCTTCGGCATCGCTTTCGTGCTGCGCACCTCAGCGACGTGGTTCATTATACACATTAAGGGCCGTTTTGTCAAGCGTTTTTTTCGATTTTTTTAGTGGAATTTTCGGTGCAGAAATCCCCGGCGATTACCGAGATTTCCAGTTGGATTTTCAACATTTTGCCCACGCTCGAAGAACGTGGGCAAAGGTCTGTCTGTTTAGATCTCTTTCAGCAGCTGGCGGATATCCTCCGGGGTAAACGCGTAGGTCTCATCGCAGAACTGACACTCTACCGGGAAGGTCTTTCCGTCCTCCATGATCTCGGTCAGTTCCTTTTTGCCCAGGCTGATGAGGGCCGCGGTGACCCGATCCCGGGAGCAATAGCACTTATACGCCACCTCGGTAGTCTCCATAAAAACCACACCCAGATCGCCGCACACAGCGCCCAGGATATCCTCCGGGGTCATCCCCTGCTCCAGCATGGCCGTGACCGCCCCCGCTCTCTGGATGCCCCGCTCGAGGGTATCGATCACCTCATCCGGCGCACCGGGCAGCAGCTGGATCAGGTAGCCGCCTGCCACCTTCACGCGCATATCCTTATCCACCAGCACACCCAGGGCGCAGGCTGTCGGTGTCTGCTCGCTCTGGGCAAAGTAGGCCGTCACATCGTCGCCGATCTCACCGGACACCAGCTCCACAGAGCCTACATAGGGCTCCTTCATCTGCAGATCCCGGATGACCGTCAGCGTGCCATTCACACCAACGGTGGCACCCACGTCCAGCTTGCCGGGATACTTCTCCACCAGAGGCACTCTGGGCTCATACACATAGCCCCGCACATTGCCCACAGGGTCGGACACACACACGATAGGGCCGATGGGGCCGTCGCCCTTGATCTGCAGCGTCATAGAACCGTTGTCCACCTTCTGCATATTGCCCATCATGGAAGCTGCCGTCAAAGCCCGTCCAAAGGCTGCCGTAGCGTTGGGAGTGGTCTTCTGTATCTCAGCGCCTCTGCGGACCATCTCGGTAGAACGGATGGCTACGACCTTCACAAAGCCATCCATGGTCATGCCGCGCACTAAATAGTCATTCATTTGATTCTGCCCTTTCTCGCTTTCATATAGATCCGCTGTTCCCCCGGCTGGGGTGCCTGGAACCGCCGGTCCGCGTAAACTTCAATATTTGTAAAGCCTGCCTGACGCAGATATGCTGTCAGTTGTTCAGCGCTGTAAGCATACTCCCGATGCTCTTCAAAGCTGCGCTGCCAGAGCGCCCCCTGCCGCTGGAACAGATCCATGCCGTAGGAGCAGATATTGCTTTCTTCGTCGAACTCTCCCCGCCAGACGCAGTACACATCGTCATCTTCGTCCAGAAACACCTGGCCGTCCATGGCCCGGAGCTTTTCCGGGGTGTTCACATCGAAGATAAAGCAGCCGCCGGGATTCAGGACCCGGTACACACGCCGGATGGCCTCCTGGCAGTCAGCAGGGTCTGTAATATAATCCAGACTGTCCAGCGCGCAGACCGCCAGATCGACCCCTCTGGGAAGCCGCAGCGCCTGCAGCGGCTGGCAAATAAACACAGGTGGGTTTTCCAGCGCCTGACCCTTGGCAAATGCCGCGCAGAGCATCTCCTCCGACAGGTCCACGCCGATCACCTGCAGTCCCTTTTGAGCCAGCAGCAATGCCACAGAGCCTGTTCCGCAGGCCAGATCCACCACCGTCCGGGGCTGCAGCCCCTCCCGATCCAGGATCTGCTGATAGAAAGCAACCGTTGCTGCATAGTCCACATCATTGGTCAGCCGGTCATAGCTGGCGGCCAAATTATGATACGCGTCCATAACTGATTCCTCGCAAAAAGACATCCCGGACGGTTCGTCCGGGATGCCGCAGTTTGTAAATTAGCGGTTGAAGATGCTGAAGATCTCGTCAATGTCGCTGACATCAGCAGACTTCGCCTTGGGTGCAGCTGCCTTGGGAGCATCCTCCTCGACCTGCTGCTCAAAGCCGGTAGCGATAACGGTGACCCGCATCTCATCCTCAAACTCGTCGGAAGAGGTTGCGCCGAAGATAATATTTGCTTCGGGGTTTGCAGCTTCCTGCACAATGCTTGCAGCGGTCTCCACATCATCCAGCG
>CAZVRM010000299.1:0-2245 GCA_964629605.1 uncultured Oscillospiraceae bacterium | reverse complement strand
CGAAGCGGTTCTTTGACAGTCTCAAGACCCCTCGGGGTCTTTTTTTATTCCAGCCAGGTTTGAGCTGTATACAGGCGTTTACCGCCAAAATCGTTCATATCCTCGGCCAGTGCATTGGCCAGAGCTGCCTGATCTTTCTCTCGAATAGCCCGAAGGATCGCCTCATGATTTCGGGTATCCATGGAAAAATGAACGCCGTCCGGATCATCCCAGTAAAACTGAGCATAAGCCCGCTTCAACCGATCCATGCATCGGCGCAAGGATTCTGCCGCGTAGCTGTTACCACAGAAAAGGATCAGTTTCAGATGAAACTCGGTATTATAAGCCCAGTGTTCCCAAATATCTGCCGCCTTGCTGCATTTCTCATTGATGGCCGCCAGACGGTCGATCTGCGTATCGCTGAGATTTCGAAAATGCTCCAATAGCAATCCTCGCTCCAGAATATACCGATACTGCAGCATATCCCGAACATCATCCCGTGTGACCCGGATGACCTCGTAACCGTAACGGGGAATGCTGCGCAGCACATTGTCAGCGCACAGTTCCAGCAACGCCTCGCGCACAGGCGACTTGCTGCAGCCGTATTTCTCCACCAACGCTTTTTCGTTGAGAATGTCGTTGGGCTTATATTCATAGGACAAAATATCCTGCAGAATGGCTTTGTAAATAGAGTCTTTCAGACTGACCGGATTGTTCATGAGCGCTCACCTCGTATTCAGTGTACCAAAATCGGTCTGTTTTGTAAAGTTGCACTTGACATTTCGCCGAAATATGCTACGCTGATATTATCAGTAAGATATTATAAATCCGTCTATAGAGGTGTGTTATGAATCAGGCCCTTCACGATACCTTTTTACAAGTTCTGCACAAGGAGCTGATCCCCGCTCTGGGCTGCACGGAACCCATCGCCATTGCTTATGCCGCCGCAAAAGCACGGCAGGTGCTGGGAGAAAAGCCGCAGCGTATTCATCTGCGCTGCAGCGGCAACATTATCAAAAATGTCAAAGGCGTTGCCGTACCCAATGCCGGTGGGCTGAAGGGCGTGGAGGCCGCTGCCATTCTGGGTGCCATCGGCGGTGACGCCGATCGGGAGTTGGAAGTGCTGCAGGCCGTCACTCCCGAGCATCTGGAAGAGACGCAGGCGCTGTTGAAGGCCCATTACTGCACCTGCTCTTTGCAGGAAAATGTAGCCAATCTGCACATCAAGGCAGAGGTTTTTTCCGAAGCGCACACCGCTTCGGTGACCATCATCAACCGACATACTCTCATCACCCGCATTGAAAAGGACGATCAGGTGCTGTTCCAGGAAGAGCCGGTGGAATCCAAAAATGACACCACCGACTGGGACAGCTGGAATGTGGCTGACATTTTGGAATTTGCCGAAACAGTGGACATTTCTGCCGTGAAATCCATTCTGGACGGTCAGATCGAGCTGAATACCGCCATCGCCGGTGCCGGTTTGCGCCGTCCTTTTGGTGCACAAATCGGACGCACCTTGCTGGAAGTCTGCGAGGATACCGTCTGGACTCGCGCCAAGGCTCGTGCGGCAGCCGGTTCCGATGCCCGTATGGGCGGCTGCAGTCTGCCGGTCGTCATCAATTCGGGCAGCGGAAACCAGGGTCTGACCGTTTCCCTGCCGGTGATCGAATATGCCAGACATCTGGGTGCTTCTCAGGAAAAGCTGTACCGTGCGCTGGTACTGAGCAACTTGATTTCCATCTATCAGAAGCATTTTATTGGCAGCCTGTCTGCCTTTTGCGGCGCTGTTACCGCAGCTGCCGGCTGCGGCGCTGCCATTACCTGGCTGCACGGCGGTAATCTGGAAAATATCTGTGACACCATTGCCAACACGGTCGCCAATGTGGGCGGCATGGTCTGTGACGGTGCCAAGGCCAGCTGTGCCGCCAAGATCGCCTCGGCGGTGGATGCTGCCATCATGGCGCATCATCTGTCCATGCGCGGTCTGAAGTTCCAGCCCGGTGAAGGCTTCGTCCAGGCAGATCCCCAGAAGACCATCCAGAGTCTGGGCTATATCGGTCGTGTGGGTATGAAGTCCACCGACGTGGAGATCCTCAACCTGATGTTGGGCAACGTGGATCTGGAAGGCTGATCCGCTCCGCTTTCACCGCATTTTCTCTAAACAACTGCAAAAAATTGGAACTGTCGCAGAATGCAAATTCTGCGGCAGTTCTCAGCGTGTCAAAAAAGTCAGATTTGTGTTTACCAAAGGACACGGGCCGCTGAG
>CAZVRM010000298.1:0-2247 GCA_964629605.1 uncultured Oscillospiraceae bacterium | reverse complement strand
GCATTTGCTGTGTGACGGGGGAGATTCTTCGGGCGTAGCCCTCAGAATGACAGGCCATAAGAAAAACCCGGTCGAAAGACCGGTTCAGTCTGTCGAAAAACCTCGCCAATGGCGAGGTTTTTGACACGCTGAGATTTCCGGCAAATGAATTGCCGGAAATCGGACGCCGCGACTGCGCGGCGGCGGGCAGAAGCCCGCAGTTGGCCGTGGCAGGCTCGCTTATTTACCGCAGCAATGCTTGTACTTTTTGCCGCTGCCGCAGGGGCAGGGATCGTTGCGGCCAACTTTGTTCTTCTTGACCACGGTGCGCTGCTGGACGGTGCCGTCACCGGAGGTGCCGGTCTCCTTGGCTACCTTTTCCCGCTGGATGTTCACACGGGCGATGAAGATCAGCCGGGCGGCGTCGATCTTGATGTCGTCGATCATGCCCTCGAACATATCGAAGCCCTGCTTCTTGTACTCCTTCAGGGGGTCGATCTGGGCGTAGGCGTTCAGGCCGATGCCCCGGCGCATTTCATGCATGGCGTCGATATGGTCGATCCACTTCTGGTCAACCACCTTCAGCAGCACCACACGCTCCATTTCCCGCATGAGCTCCGAGCCGACGGCCTGCTCCTTGGCGTCGTAGACCTTCTTGGCGCGGGTCTGCAGCCATTCGATGGCCTGCTCCACCGTCATGCCCTCCAGTCGGACAGCCAGTGCCTGGGTCTCCTCGGGAGCAATGAAAATGCCGGTGTAGCGGCGTGCCAGCTGCTGGCACATGAGCTTTTCCAGCTTGGGCTGACCGCCGGCGGTGGTGTGGACGGCGTGATTGATCTCGAAATCCACCATGCTGCGCAGCTGCTCCTGCACATCCATGCCGTCCAGCACCTGCATACGCTGATCGTAGATGATCTCCCGCTGGTGGTTCATGATGTTGTCGTATTCCAGAACGGTCTTACGGGACTGGTAGTGGATGCCTTCCACCTTGGCCTGTGCGCTCTCGATGACGTTGCTGAGGATCTTGGCGTTGATGGGCTCGTTTTCGGGCATCTTGAGGGTTGCCATGATGCCCTGCGTCCGGTCACCGCCGAACTTGCGCATCAGATCGTCCTCCAGGGACAGATAGAAGGTGCTCTCGCCGGGGTCGCCCTGACGACCGGCACGGCCGCGCAGCTGGTTGTCGATACGGCGGCTCTCATGGCGCTCGGTGCCGATGATGCACAGACCGCCTGCCTGCCGCACCAGCTCGGCTGCCGGCTTGACGGCTTCCTTGTACTGTGCCAGCTTGTCCCGGAACAGGGTGCGGGCCTCCAGGATCTGCTGGTTGTCGGTCTGGGCATAGCCGGCGGCCTCGGCAATGATCTCGTCGCTGTAGCCGGCCTTTGCCAGATCTTCCTTGGCCATATATTCGGCGTTACCGCCCAGCATAATGTCGGTACCACGGCCTGCCATGTTGGTGGCGATGGTGATGGCGCCGGGACGACCGGCCTGGGCGACGATGTGGGCTTCCTTTTCGTGGTGCTTGGCGTTGAGCACCTGATGCTTGATGCCCTCCCGCTTGAGCAGAGCGGACAGCAGCTCGCTCTTTTCGATGGAAATGGTACCCACCAGCACGGGCTGCTGCTTGGCGTAACATTCCTTGATCTTTTCGATGATGGCCATGTACTTGCCCCGCTCGGTGCGGAAGACCATGTCATCCTGATCCTTACGGATCATGGGCATATTGGTGGGGATCTCAATGACATCCAGGCTGTAGGTGCCGCGGAACTCGTCCTCTTCGGTGAGGGCGGTACCGGTCATACCCGACAGCTTGGGATACATACGGAAATAGTTCTGGAAGGTGATGGTGGCCAGCGTGCGGCTTTCCCGGTTGACGGTGACCCCTTCCTTGGCCTCGATGGCCTGGTGCAGACCCTCGGAATAGCGGCGGCCGAACATCAGACGGCCGGTGAACTCGTCCACGATGACGATCTCGCCGTCCTTCACCACGTAATCTACGTCCAGCTTCATACAGCCGTGAGCTTTGATGGCCTGATTGATGTGGTGCTGGAGGGTGGCGTTTTCGGGATCGGACAGGTTGCCGCAGCCGAAGTACTTTTCGGCCTTGGTGACACCCCGGGGGGTGATGGTGGCAGTGTTGCCCTTTTCATCCACCAGATAGTCGGCCTCGATGTCGTCCTGGCTCTCCTTGGCGTCCACCTCGATCATCTTGAGGGGGGTGAGGGTGCGGGCGAACCGGTCGGCCTGCTTATACAGGTCGGTGGA
>CAZVRM010000297.1:0-2264 GCA_964629605.1 uncultured Oscillospiraceae bacterium | reverse complement strand
AGCTCTTCCAGCTTCTGGGTCTCCTTCAGCAGGGTGTCATAGTCGCCCAGCTTGACCTCTTCGCAAGCAGCGAACTGAGCGTCGAAAGCATCAACAACATAGTTGTTGGGACGGCCGGAATAAGTGCTCAGGTAGTAGTAGAAGCAGGTATGAGGATAGGTACGGGACATACCGCGAGTCCAATCGTTGGGAGACAGGTCCCACTTATCGTCGCCGGTCTTCTTAAAGTCGGTAGCAGACATACCAGCATAGGGAACGATCTCCAGTTCCATCTTACCGTCGAAGATGATGGGCCACTGCTCCATCAGATACTCGCCCAGAGCCTTCCACTCGGTATCGCCTTCGTCGATGCAGTACTTGACCTTGATGGGCAGCTGATCGTCAGAGACGTTGCACTCGGCCAGAGCCTTGTTCAGGTAATCCAGAGCCATCTCGGGGTTGTAGCCGTAGGGGCCCCAGGACTCGACCATTTCCTCGACGGCGTTGCCGTACTCAGAATCACGGTAGGTCAGAGCGGACTCAGACAGCATACCAGCCTGGGTGTTGACATAAACACCGGTAGGCTCCATGTGGCCGAAGATAGAAGCGGCAGCCAGCTCACGGTCGATGGAGTGGTAGATAGCCTTACGATAGTTGACGCTGGAGGAGATGGGGTTGGTGGGGTTCTTGCAGTTGATGTCGATGTGAGTGACGGAGGTAGAACCGTAAGAGGTCATACGGGGGTCATCAATGTAGCTCTCGATGGTGTTGGCATCGGGAGACAGAGAGAAGATGTCACCCTTCTCGAACAGCTCAACGCGAGCGTTCATTTCGGGAACGATACGGACTTCGACAGTGTCAAAGTTGTACTTGTCGGCATTCCAGTGAGCCTCGTTCTTCTTGTAGATCTGGATGGAGTCATACTCCCAGGTATCGAAGATGTAGGGGCCGCAGCCAACGAAGTGCTTCAGGTCAGAACCGTAGGAGGTGGTCAGACCGTCGTCAGACAGGCACTCTTCCCACATACCCTGATGGACGGGCACGTTGTTACGGTTGTCGAAGTGCTTCTTGATGTCGGTAGCAGTGTAGCCGGCATCGGTGGTGGTGATCTGGATGGTGTAGTCGTCGATCTTCTTGATACCGACGTCTTCCCACTTGACCTCAGCGGGATAGCCCTCGCTGCCCTGCATCAGATACTCCTCACCGTTGACGATGGTGAAGGTGTTGTCATACAGGAAGGTGGCCATACGCATCTGCAGCTTGGGATTCAGCTGCTGCTGGAAGGTGAAGATCCAGGTGTCGGCGTTGATGGGATCGCCGTTCTGCCAGGTAGCGCCTTCACGCAGCTTGATCTGCCAGTTGTAATCGTCAACCTGGATGGGATCGCCCACAGCCAGATCGTCGATCCAAATGTAGTTGGTGCCATCCTCGTTGGGATACATGATCCACATACGAGACATGGCGTAAGAAGAGGGGGTGCTGGCGTTGCCGTCGACGTTGTCCAGGAAGTTCAGAGAAGAAACTTCGGAGGTCAGGTAGGTCTTGTAGACCTTACCGGCGTCAGCGGTGTTGTCAGTAGTGGTGTTGTTGGTGTTGTTGCTGGTGCTGTTGCTGGAAGTGTTGTCGTTGCCGTTGTCGGTGGTAGCATTGTTGTTACCGCAGGCAGCAGCCACAGACAGCAGCATCATAGCGGCCATCAGCAGAGCAATCAGTTTCTTGCACATGGGTTTGGTTTCTCCTTTTCATAAAATTATAAAATCAATTTTTTGATTTTCAGAGTTTCGGGCATCGTCTCCATTCAGCCTTTTGGGATGCACCGGTTTTTTAGGCATACTGCTCAACGATACGGTAGTAAGGATAGCATAATTTTTAAAAAAATTCAAGAAGCAAACCCATCCATACGCTCTTCTTGCGGAAATTTCGACACAATGACGAATTTTTACGCAAAAAAGGCCGCTGATTCTCGGCTTATTTTACAATTTTACAGGAATATTTCCAACATTCGCAAATTTGTTTACAATTTCGAGCTCGCTCCAAATGCTTTCAGCAACACTTCGCGCAACGATCGAAGCTGCCGACAAATCGGTTGGAGGTCGGCAGTTCAAATCCCGGGACACATAAAACAAAAACCCGCATCTTTCGATGCGGGTTTGTGGAGCTGCTAGGCAGATTTGAACTGCCGACCTCGTCATTACCAATGACGCGCTCTACCATCTGAGCTATAGCAGCGAATGGCGACCGAGAAGGGGCTCGAACCCTCGACCTCTAGCGTGACAGGCTAGCGT
>CAZVRM010000296.1:0-2265 GCA_964629605.1 uncultured Oscillospiraceae bacterium | reverse complement strand
ACAGGTGGCCAGGAACACGCCGATCCACAGAGCCTGACCCTCTGCGCCGAAGGTAGTCAGCAGGTTGGGGTTCAGTGCGATGATGTAGGCCATGGTCATAAAGGTAGACAGACCGGCCAGGATCTCGGTGCGGGCAGTAGTGCCGTTTTGCTTGAGCTTAAAGAGTTTTTCCATAAGACTCAGTTCCTCCCTTAAAGAGTTAAATTGTTGATGTGCAACATCACCCTTTTAGTTTACTCAATTCGACAACATTTTGCAATAGTCCCCGGGAAATTTTGCCTGCACCGCCCATTTGACTTTTTTCCTTATAAGATTATAATGTACTTGGACATTACAACAGAAAAGAGGCTGTTTTTATGCATCATACCATGACCATTGCCGGCCTGGAGCGCAATCTGCCCCTGTGCCGTGTCACCGATGACCTGTATATCGGCGCTTTCGTGATTTTTGGCGATGCTCCGCTGACGGTGGCCTGTGCCGCAGAACTGCTGAAAAAGGCTCCCGAATACGATTATCTGATCACCGCCGAGGCAAAGGGCATCCCCCTGGCACATGAAATGGCTCGTCAGCACGGCGATGCCGACTATTTCATCGCCCGCAAGCACACCAAGCTGTATATGACCTCGGTGTTTGAGTCCTCTGTCCGCTCCATCACCACCGATGCCGAACAGCATCTCTATCTGGACGGCAAGGACGCCGAAAAGATGAAGGGCAAGCGCATCCTCATCGTGGACGATGTGATTTCCACCGGCGAGTCCCTCCGTGCCATCGAGGCGCTGGTGGAAAAGGCCGGCGGCATTATCTGCGGCCGGATGACCATTTTGGCCGAGGGCGAGGCACAGGAACGTCCCGACCTGATCTATCTGGAAAAGCTGCCGGTGTTCAATCCCGACGGCACCATCAAGGGCTGATATTTTAAAAGGAGTGCTTCGGCACTCCTTTTTGCTGGAAATTTCCCACAAAACCGTGGTTTTCTGTTGTTTTTTATCGAAAAACTTGCTATGATACTTTCGTTGAGTAAATTTTTCTTTCCGGAAGGAGAACACGACTATGAAATATGATCTGCAGGCGCTGGATGCCGCTCTGGCAAAGCGCATCAAGGAAAAGGATCTGCCCGGTGTGACCGTGTGCATCCGCGGCCCCGAGGGTGTCATCTTCGAAAAGGGCTATGGCTACGGTGACGAGAACCAGGGTCGCCCCCTGAACGAGCACACCATCATGGGCATCGCTTCCATGAGCAAGTCCACCGTATGTCTGGCGCTGTCCATTCTGGCCGCCGAGGGCAAGTTCGACTGGAACGATCCCGTTGCCAAGTACTTCCCCAGCTTCGAGCTGAAGGGCAGCCCCAAGATGGCTGTCACCTGCCACCATCTGGCCTGCCACACCGCCGGTATTCCTCCCATGGAGCCCCTGGAGTGGTCCATCGCCCAGAACACCCTGGGCCGTGAAGGCGAATGGGTGGAAGCCATGCGGGCTTCCGCTCCCAACAAGATGGACAAGATCGAGCAGATCATCGACTATATCGCCGAGGGCAAGTACAAGACCCTGGGCGGCCCCGGCGAGTACATGAGCTACTCCAACGAGGGCTACGCCATCCTGTGCTACATCTTTGACAAGGCCGCCGGCGTTCCTCTGGAGCAGTTCCTCACCGAGCGTGTCTTCCAGCCCATGGGTATGTTCCGCACCGTTCTGGACGAGGACTGCTCGGAGGCTCAGAAGCTGGCTTCCGACGGCAATATCACCCGCCTGTGGGGCCGCGATGACGACGGCAACCTGCAGATCGACGACCATTGGGGCATCCTGCCGCCCTTCCGCGCCTGCGCCTGCGTCAAGTCCACCGCCCACGACTTCGCCCGGTACTATCAGTGCCTGTCCAACCACGGTGTCATCGACGGCGTGCAGGCCATCCCCGCTGCCGCCGCCGACATGATGTGCGGCTCCCAGTTCCCCCTGGGTGAGAAGGCTTACTACTGCTACGGCCTGAACAAGCGCCTGTGGCACGGCCATACCATCTGCGAGCACTCCGGCGGCCTCCACGGCGTTTCCACCCACGGCTGCTTCCTGCTGGGTGAAAATTACAGCTATGTGGCCTTCTGCAACGAGGGCGATCAGGACACCGACGATCTGTGCTGGATGATGGGCAATATGCTGATGGGCCGTCCTCTGGAAGAGGAGCAGGTCTGGCTGCATCCCACCGGCGAGCAGTTCTCCCAGCCCGAGATGCTGGAAGGCAAGTATACCTGCCACGAAGGCATCCCTGTGGAC
>CAZVRM010000295.1:0-2279 GCA_964629605.1 uncultured Oscillospiraceae bacterium | reverse complement strand
GTTCGTGACTTGCACCCGTTAGACTTCGCCCATGCCGGGCGCACCGCAAAAATGCGGCAAGGAGCACTTCCTTGCCGCATTTCTGTTTGATTGTTACCGGTTTTCCATGATCTGCTGATAAAGCTCCACTGTTTGTTCTTGGGTCTTGCCACCGAACACCAGCGTTTTACCCTGTATTTTCATCACCACAACGGCATCGCAGCCGGCATGGTCGTAAAGGGTGTAGTTCCCCAGTTCCTCGTTGCGGAAGCTGCCCAATCCCAGTCGGGGTGAACCAAAACCGCTCATGCGAACACCCGGAGAGAAGTCCTCCCGGTATTCCACCTGGTCGATGGCAGCGTACTCCACCGTCAGATCGTCCCAGTAACTGGCACGGATGGTAAAGCTGTCCTCTCCGTATTCCACCTGGATGCTGCCGGTGAACATTACCACCGCGATTCCTACCAAAAGCACTGCCATGAAGATCATCATTGCGACCCGAGCGCCCCTGCTCCAGCCAGGCAGTGGTATCACGGCTTTTTCGGGGACCTCCCCAGCCTTTGCCTGTTTACGGTAGTAGCGGTAGGAATACAGCACGGGGATCGTCGTCATAACGATGATCCATGCCACCAGCACCCAGGGTAAAGACCCCACGGGCAGGAAAATACAGGCCATCATGCCAAGGCCGCCCAGCACCCAAAGCTTACCAGCCAGCCGATGGGTGGCGTTCCAGTTTTCCTCACTGGCCAGCGTCCACTTTATCTTGATGCCGATAGTGAAATTCTGCTTGGTCTTGGGCAGATAATTGCCCACGATAACGAACACCAGACCCAAAAAGGCCAACGACAGGGTGTCATTGTGGAAGTCCTTGCCCAGCGCCACCGCATAAGTGATGCCACTGGTATACAGGGACAGGATGGGGATGATCCACATGACCATGCCAAAGACCTTGTTGCTCTGACCCTTGTTTTTCTTGTCCAGCGAGGTGATCCACAGGCACAGCCATTGCACAGCCAGCAGGATCAAAGGCATACCGAACACAGTAAAGGCCTTACTGCCCCACCCGTCGGCTACGCCATCAGCGCCCCAGTGGGTTATCATATGGGCGGGCAGCCGGTTACACAACAGCAGCCCCACCAAGATGGGCAGCAAGGTGACTGCCGAGGACAGCAGCAGTTGTTTCTTGTTATTCTTCAGCATGGCCGGAATCTCCTTTCAAATCTGTGATCCAGAGCATGATCTCCTCCAGTACCGAGGCATTCAGCTCGTAAAAAATGAATTTGCCTTCCCGGGTGTCCCGGATCAGGTCGGCCTCCTTGAGCACCGACAGGTGCCGGGAAATGGATGCCGCCGTCACAGGAAAGTGCTCGGTGATGGCTCCTGCCGACAGCCGTCCGTCCTTGAGAAGATTGAGGATCTCCCTCCGGATGGGATCGGACAGAGCTTTCAGGGTGTTTTGCAGGCTCACAGGTTCGCCTCCTTTAACATTTAACCTAATTGTTAAATATAGTATAACATGGTTGCCAGCTACTGTCAAGTGGAAAAGACAGGACGCACTGCAAACCGCAGTGCGTCCCATTGATTCTATCGTTTATCGAATGCCAAAGTTTTCGATGACGTAATCCATGTCCTTGTCGCCGCGGCCGGACAGGTTGACCAGCACCGAGCCGGTGCCCATCGCCTTGGCCAGCTTCATGCCGTAAGCCACGGCGTGGGCGCTCTCGATGGCAGGGATGATGCCCTCCTTGCGGGCCAGCTTGTAGAAGGCATCGATGGTCTCGTCGTCGTTGATGACATCATACTTGACCCGACCCAGTTCGTGGAGGAAGGCGTGCTCGGGGCCGGAGGAGGGATAATCCAAACCGGAAGCCACCGAGTAAACGGGGGCAGGTTCGCCCTTTTCATCCTTCAGCATGATGGAGTTGAAGCCGTGCATGACGCCCTCGGTGCCGTACTTCAGGCTGGCGGCGTGATCGCCCAGCTTGGGGCCGCGACCCAGAGGCTCGATGCCGTAAATATCCACGGGATCATTCAGGAAGCCGGAGAAGAAACCTGCCGCATTGGAGCCGCCGCCCACACAGGCCACGATGGCATCGGGCAGATGGCCGGTCATATCGATGAACTGCTCGCGAGCCTCCTCGCCCACCACATGCTGAAAATCACGCACCATCAGGGGGAAGGGATGGGGACCCACCACCGAGCCGATGCAGTACATGCTGTTTTTGTAATCCTTGGTGTATGCCTCAAAGGCGGCGTCCACCGCCTCCTTCAGGGTCTGCAGTCCGTGGGTGACTTCCACC
>CAZVRM010000294.1:0-2295 GCA_964629605.1 uncultured Oscillospiraceae bacterium | reverse complement strand
ATGCCATCCGGAGTTTTCAGCACAACGCCCCGGGCCTTTCCTGTAATTACTCGCATTTACTTCTCCTCTTGCTCCCCAAAATGCTTGTATACTGCTCCCGCCGCATCTTTTGGCAAAATTCGCTCAAGTTCATAAAGCGATGCTTTTTTGATTGCCGACAAGGATTTAAATGTCTTCAAAAGTTCTTCTTTTCGCTTGGGACCAATTCCCGGAATATCGTCTAATTCAGAATAGCGCAGCCGTTTTGAACGAAGGCCGCGGTGGTAGGTGATCGCAAACCGGTGTGTTTCCTCCTGGATGCTTCCTATCAACGAAAACACCGATTGCTGGCTGTCGATGTTGATTTCCAAGCCTTCAGGCGTCACCAGCGCTCTTGTGCGGTGGCGATTGTCCTTGACCATACCAAACACAGAAAATGATAAACCAAGCTCCTGCAGCACCTGAACCGCTACGCACGCATGGGCGATACCACCGTCAATCAGCAGAAGGTCCGGAGCTTCTTCAAAGCCGTTGTCCTTGTTGATGAAATGCTCAAATCTTCTAGTGAGCATCTGCCGCATAGAGCCATAATCATCCTGACCCGGCATATTCTGGATTTTAAAACGCTTATAGTCGCCCTTCTTTGGTTTTCCGTCTCGGAAAACCACCATGCTGCCGACAATGTCCGTGCCTGAAATATTGGAGATATCATAGGATTCAATTCTGGATGGCGGTGCCATAGAAAGCATCTTTCCCAAAAGGCTCAGCGCATTGCGGCTTCGTTCTGCCTTGTCCGTTATGCGCAGAACTTCTTCCCTGGCGTTTTTATTCGCCAATTCCACAAGACGCATATTATCACCGCGCTGCGGTACTTTTAAATGAGGCTTTCTGCCAAATTCCCGTTCAAGCAGCTGTTCAAATATCTCACCGTCATCAATATTGCAAGGTAGCAACACAAAGCCAGGTGCATACCCTCTGCTCAGATAATACTGTTTGATCAAACTGGATACTGCCGCAGAAACATCCTCCGCCGACGGGAGAATTTCATAATCCTTGTCCAGCAAATTACCTCCGCTAAAGTGAAGCACTGTAAAGCACGCTTTGCTTTCTGTCTGATAAAAGCCCACAACATCGGTATCTGCAAGTGTTCCGGCTGTTACAAGTTGCTTTTGCCCTAAATTCTCAACAGCCTTCAGCCGATCGCGCAAGCTCGCTGCCAATTCAAAATTCAGTTCCTCAGCAGCTGCCAGCATTTGCGTTTTAATCGTATCCGTTACCTGCTTGTAGTTGCCCTGGAGCAGTTGCTTTGCCTGCTCCATTGTCTGCAGATATTCTGCCTCCGTTCTCCCCTTCTGGCACCAACCACTACATAGATTCATGTGGTAGTTTAAGCACGGACGTTCTTTTCCAATATCCCTTGGAAATTGTCTGCTACAATCTGGGAGTTTTAAGGTGTGCCGGATGGCTTCCAGCAGCGCATTGGTAACGCCGCGGCTGCCAAAAGGCCCATAATAGCCTGCACCATCATTTTCGGCTTTATTCACCAGTGTGATCTTTGGATATCGCTCCTTCATATCCAAGCGTAAATAGGGATATCCCTTGTCATCCTTTAACAGGATATTATATTTTGGCATATACCGCTTGATCAGAGAACATTCCAAAATCAGCGCTTCAAATTCTGATGCTGCCACAATTACATCAAAATGGTGAATTTTACTCACCATCATGCGGGTTTTCGGCGAGTGTGATACAGTGTCAATAAAATACTGGCTGACACGGTTTTTTAGTTTCTGCGCCTTACCAACATAAATTACCGTCTCCGTCTTGTCCTTCATAATATAGACGCCGGGAGCCATGGGCAGGCTGGCCGCTTTTTCTTTCAGCTGTTCAAAAGTCATACATCCACCATCTAAAAAATCACCGCCTCAACGCAGCGAAAGTGCATTGAGGCGGCAAGCATTTATGAATCAGAATACGTCACGCTGCAGCAGCACTTCCAGTGCATTCACTGCTTCCTCGGCATCAGCACCAGAAGCGGACAGAACAACCGTCGCACCGGTCACAATACCCATAGACATGACACCCAGCAAACTTTTGGCATTCATTTTGCGGTTATCAGATTCCAGCCAAATGCTGCTCTCAAACTCATTCGCCTTCTGCACAAAATATGTAGCCTGGCTGTTGTGCAGACCGGATTCGCAGCGAACGATAATTTCCTTATTGAACATACGAATACACTCCTTAATTTCGGACCATAAAACCCCACCGGGATTTGTCCTTATATCATACCAAATTTACGAAAAAAGTCAACTGATT
>CAZVRM010000293.1:0-2303 GCA_964629605.1 uncultured Oscillospiraceae bacterium | reverse complement strand
TTTTTGCTCGGAATGACATAAATTGTGCTGTGTTTTCTTAACCGAACAGCATTGCTTTCGGGTGCTTTTTCTCATTTTTTCTTGCCGATTTTTGCGAAAAACCGGAAGGTCAGCGGCCAGATGCAGCCGGCAAAGATCACCATCAGCAGATAGCGCAGGCCGTCAGCCAGATGGTCATTGGCAAACAGCGCCTGCAGAGGCGCTTTGCCGCCCGATTTGATAGCCAGCAGGATACCGAAGCCCAGCACCAGCTTAAGGATCTGTCCCACAAGGGGCGCTTTGGTGTCAAACTTCGTCCACCGCAGGTCACACTCATAGGTGGCCCAAACGCCCAGCATACAGCCCAGCATTTTATAGGCGTTGCCGATGCCATGCTCCAGATTGCTCACATCCACATCGGCAGGGAAGGAATACAGGCTCACAAAGGCCACATTGGCGGCGGCGCCCACCACCAGCACTGCCAGCAGCATCCGCATGGCACGGGGCTGCCGGACGGCCTTTTGCAGCACGGGATAGATGCCAAAAATCAACACCAGCGCCACCAGAATGGACACGCCCACGTCAGCAGGGGTATGCACACCCAGATACATCCGGGACAGTGGTACCAGCACACACAGCACCACACACAGCACCCGCAGCCACCGCTGCTTGTTCCACCGTGCCAGCGCGCCGAAGATGCCCACCGAGCTTTGGGTATGTCCACTGGGGAAGGAATAGCCGGTGGCCTCTGCCCGGGCGCTCTCCACAATGGTGAAGTCCGGGTCTCTCACCCAGGGTCGGGGGATGCGAAACCACAGCTTAAGAAACTGATTGATGATGGTACCCGACAGGCCTACCGCCAGCAGATAGTAGCCCTGCCACTTGTCGATGCACCAAAAGAGCAGCAGGCCAAAGACGATGAACAGGGTCTCCTCGCCCAGATGGGTGATTGCAGAGAAAAAGGCATCCCCCAGCGGCGTGCGCAGACCTTCCAGAACATATAAAAATCCCATAAAAAAACCTCCTGTCATACGGGTTTGAGTGGATTATAGCAGATGGTGTTGAAAAAAAGAAGAAAAACAGAAAAAATTCTGCTTTTTTTCACACATTTGTATATTTTTGTGGTATTGTATAAGTATACGATAGAAGGGAGCAGTCTATGAATCTGGAAAAGCAAAAACGATTTTTGATACAGGCAGCCTTTTACGCTACCATCGCCGCTTTGGTCTATGTGGTGCTGAAATTTTTGCTGCCCACCCTTGTTCCCTTTCTTTTGGCCTTCCTGATCGTGTGGCTGCTGCGGAAACCCGCCAAGTGGGTTTCTGAAAAGCTGCACATTCCACAGAAATATGTGTCGCTATTCTTTTTGCTGCTGTTTTACCTGCTGCTGTTCGGTTCGGTATCCCTGTTGGGTGTCGAAGCGGTAACCCTCATCAAGGATGCCGTACCCAAGCTGCCCACCCTGTACCGGCAGGAGTTGGTGCCTGCGTTAAAGGCCGTCTATCAATTTGCCGAACAGACACTGGATCGGTTTGACCCCGCCATCGTCACCGCCTTGGGCGAAATCATGGGACAGCTGTCCGCTTCCATCGAGCAGGGACTGATCAGCTTTTCCAAGCTGGTAGTTTCCTGGGCTTCCAGTGCCGCCCTGGGTGTGCCGGGCTTTATCATCGCCGTGGTGCTGATGATCACCGCCAGCTTTTTTCTTGCCAACGACTACGAGCGGGTCATGAACTTCCTTTACAAAGCCCTGCCCGAAAAGGGTAAAGACCGCCTGCGCGAGATCTGGCACAAGCTGGCCGGTTCCCTGTGGATCTACATCCGCTCCTATACCCTGTTTTTGATCGTGACCTTTACCGAGCTGAGCATTGGCCTCCACCTGCTGAAGATCCCCCACGCATCGGTGATCGCCGGTGCCATCGCCATCTTTGACCTGCTGCCCATTTTAGGCACCGGCGGTGTGCTCATCCCCTGGACGGTGATCGCTGCCGTGGTGGGCGAATATGGCATGGCGCTGGGTATCGGTGTACTGTATATCGTGATCACCATAGTGCGCAACTATCTGGAGCCCAAGCTGGTGGGCAAGCAGATCGGCCTGCATCCGCTGGCCACATTGATCGCCCTGTTTGTGGGCAGCCAGCTGTTCGGTCTGGCCGGTCTGTTCGGCTTCCCGGTGGCTTTGTCGGTCATCGTCCAGCTCCGGCGGGAGAACACAGAACAAAACGCAAACTAAGTCCCGTTTCCACCGCTCTGCCCCCCGGGCAGAGCGGTTTGAGACTGTCAAAGAACCGCTTCGCTGGGTTCTTTTCGACAATTTGGTTCCG
>CAZVRM010000292.1:0-2310 GCA_964629605.1 uncultured Oscillospiraceae bacterium | reverse complement strand
CTTGCCTTTTTTGGCGGAATATAGGATAATACAGGCAGAAAATATCATCCGGGAGGAATGTTTTATGGTTATTCGCAAGGAAGCCCAGCGCCTGCAGGTGCGGGACAACATTCGCGGCGGTAGCGGTACGCTGGAAAACCGCCATATCGTGGAGCCCGATGCCATGTTCGGTTCCTGCACCCTGTTTACCGAGTTTTTCTTTGATCCCGGCGACAGTATCGGCGCACACGCTCATGACAGTGACGCCGAGGTGTACTATATGCTGGAGGGTCAGCTGACCCTCATCGAGGACGGCGTAGAGACCGTGCTGAACCCCGGTGACGCATCCTATGCCCACAGCGGTACTTCCCACGCCATTGAAAACCGTTCCGACAAGCCTGCCAAAATGCTGGCAGTGATTCTGAAAGTGTAACCTGCGGAACGTCGACGCCCGGGAGCATCTCTATATCATCGAAAATACGCCCATCAGGGCGTATTTTTGCGTTTACAATTTTTTTGCCATTGTTTATCTGCTGTTTAACTTTGGGTTAAGTTCCGTTTATCGGGGCAAGTTATACTGTAGGCACAAACCCAAAGGAGGATTCCGATATGAGCGACAATTTTGAAAATAAAGAGAACCAGACTCCCGTAGAGCCTGAGAACACCCGTCCCGAGCCTGTGGAGTCTGCCGCTGCCGTAAACGAGCCTGCAGCCGCCTCGCAGGAGGAACCTGCTGCTCCCCAGAACGATCCCACCGCACCGGTGAACGGCGCTTATCATTACCGCACCTATGACCTGCAGCAGCGGGCCCGCCAGACCGAGCAGAAGGAAGAGCCGCAAGCCACCTTCGGCAGCGGAGACTGGCAGTGGCAGCCTGCCGAACCGCAGGAGGAAAAGCCCAAGCAAAAAAAGCGCCGCAAGATCAAGTGGGGCAAAATCGCCCTGTCCTTTGTGGGCGTGGTGCTGGCTGCCGCCATCTGCTTTAGCGCAGGTTATGCCGGCGTGCTGGTAGCCAACCAGAAGAACACCGTCATCATCCAGCAGGTAGCGCCCTCTGACAACAGCGGCAGCAACGCACCTCAGCTGCCTGCAGCCGAAGGGGTACTGACGAGCGCACAGGTAGCTGCCAAGGTGGAAAGCTCGGTGGTTGCCATCACCACCGAACACATGACCACCAGCAACTATTGGTTCGGTAACTACGTCACCTCCGGTGCCGGTTCGGGCGTCATTATCAGCGAGGATGGCTACATCCTTACCTGCGCCCATGTCATCGACGGCGCATCCAAGATCACTGTGGAGCTGCGCAATGGTGAAACCGCCGTGGCGCAGCTGGTGGGCAGCTATACCGACGGTGATATTGCCGTCATCAAGATCGACAAGACCGGTCTGCTGGCTGCCGAGATCGCCGACAGTGACCAGATCCTGCAGGGTGAGACCTGCTACGCTGTGGGCAACCCCGAGGGGCGCTTCTCCGGCTCCATTTCCGACGGCATCATTTCCGCACTGGACCGTACCATCAGCGTGCAGATAGAGGAAGCCGGTCAAAACAACAACCGGGGCAACAGCCTGTACGATATGTTCTACGGCGGCAGCTACACCACCACCCGCACCATCCAGTTGAACGTGCTGCAGATGACGGCGGCCGTGTCTCCCGGCAACTCGGGCGGCGCCCTGTTCAATGACCGGGGTCAGCTGATCGGCATCGTTTCCGCCAAGAGCGCTGCTACCGATTCCGAGGGTCTGGGCTTTGCCATCCCCAGCAACAACGCCATGGAAATCGCTTCTCAGCTGATCGCCACCGGCGTCTATGTGCCTGCCGGCTTGGATGAGGATGCTCCCAGCAATGAAAGCGGCGTGACCCAGACCACCAACAAGGCCATTCTGGGTATCACCGTCCAGACCATCGACCCCCAGACTGCCTATCAGTACAACATGATGCCCGGCGTGTATGTATCGGACATCACCATCCAGAGCACCAAGGACGCGGGTCTGCAGGTGGGCGACCGTATCCTCAGCGTGGATGAGGTGGCTGTCTCCATCGCCACCGACGTGACCGATTATCTGGCAGATAAGAATGTTGGCGATACGGTGCAGGTCACCGTGGCTCGTGAGGGCAGAATGCTGACGCTGACCATCCCTTTGGTGGCAAACACCACGGCTGAATAAGCTGAAAGCAAACAAAAGCACCGCGAAAGCGGTGCTTCAGCATGTCAAAAAAGTCAGATTTGTGCTTACCAAAGGACACGGGCCGCTGAGGGTCGCGGCCCCTACAGGAGTGTTTTTGGCCGTAATCTGTGTGATTATGGTCAAAAACACCGTAACCCGTTGGAT
>CAZVRM010000291.1:0-2311 GCA_964629605.1 uncultured Oscillospiraceae bacterium | reverse complement strand
TTCGCCCTCCCCCGAACCCCCTGCTGAGCGTTCGTCTGACGGGTGTTTCTGCCTGCCGCAGGCCTTACAGGTGACGGAGGATATGCGAAAATTACACCTTTTTCGCCGCCTGCGCAATCTCTTCCACCGTTTCCGGGTGGACCCACTTGCCAAACACCTGAGATTCCATGCCGGGGATATACCCCAGATCCCGGTAGCCCAGCTTACGCAAAAGACCCATACTGGCTTCATTGTCCGGGTGCACAAAGCTGATAAACTCCCACCCGGGCTGCAGCTCATGCAGATGCCCGATCAGTGCTGTCAGTGCCTCAAAGGCGTACCCCTGCCGATGATAAGCGTAATGGAGGGTATATCCCAGCGAAAAGGTGTTTTCCTGGGGCATCACCACGATCTCGCCCACCATTTCCCCGGTCTCCCGCAGCGCCAGCGCCACCATACAGTTGGCCTTGTCCGACAGCACATCGTCCTTTCGCCGCTCGATCAGCTCCCGGATCTGGTGCCGAGCCCGCTTTTGTCCCCGCTGATACCGGGAACACCGGGCATCGTTGCGGTAATCAAACATCACCGCCTCGTCCTGCTGCTCTACAGAGCGCAAAACCAGCCGCGCGGTCTGCAAAAAGATCATGCCAGTTTTTCCTCTTCCTTGGTAACGTCGTTTAACTGACTGCGGATGGGGGCAAACTTCTTATAATAGATCACAAACACGATACTGGTGATGGCCCAGCTCAGCTGGTAGCAGCAAACGTAGCTCTCCAGCGTCTGGAAGGGCAGCATGGGAGCGATGACCAGCATCCACAGGGCGCGGAAGCCGCAAACGCCGATGCCGGTGATGATGGTAGGCACCAGACTGTCACCCACCGCACGCAGTGCCGAGGGTATGACGGCGATGCACACATAGGTGAAGAAATACCGCACCATAAACCTCATGATCTCGGTGGAGCGCTGGAGCACCGCCGGGTCATCGGTAAACAGCACGCCCAGCGCGCCGCCGAAGAAATACAACACCGCCGACAGAGCCACCGTCATGATGAGCGCCAGCAGCAGGCAGACCTTCACGCCCTTTTTCACCCGAGCCAGCTTGCGTGCGCCGTAGTTCTGGGCGATGAAGGTGGTGACGGCGATACCAAAGGAGTCGATGATCATCCAGAACACCGCGTCGATCTTGCCGAACACCGTCCAGGAAGCAATGGTCATGGTGCCGAAGCTGTTGACACCGGCCTGAATGATCAGATTGGACAGGGAGTACATGACCGATGCCATACCGGCAGGCAGGCCGATGCGGAAAATGTGCATCAGCAGGTCGGGATGCAGCTTGATCTCTTTCAAATGGATGTGGAAGGCGCCGCCCTTGCGGTGCACCAGAATGAGCACCAGCAGGGCGCTGCAGGCCTGGCTGAGGATGGTAGCGATGGCGGCACCGGCGGTAGCCAGACCAAAAACTGCCACAAACAACACGTCCAGTGTAATGTTCAGCACGGTACAGAACACCAGCACATACAGGGGGCTCTTGCTGTCGCCCACGGCACGGAGGATACCGCTGCCCACGTTGAACAAAAGGTTGGCAATGGTACCGGCAAAATAGATCCGCAGATAGGGCGTAGCAAACTGCATAACGTCGGCGGGGGTATTGAGCAGCTGCAGCATCCAGGGCGCGGCGATCAGACCCACCACCGTGAGCACTGCGCCGCCTGCCAGCGACAGGGCGATGGCGGTGTGCACCGCCCGGTTGATCTCACTCTGGTCGCCGCCGCCGAAATACTGGGAAATGATGACGGTAGCACCCGAGGACAGACCGATAAAAAAGCCGATGATCAGGTTCAGGATGGTATTTGTAGTACCACCTACGGCAGACAGTGCCGCCGTTCCCACGAACCGGCCTACCACGATGGCATCCGCGGTGTTATACAGCTGCTGCAAAAAAGCGCCCACCAAAATGGGAAAGAAAAAAATCAAAAGCTGCTGCCAGATGACACCTTCGGTGATGCCGTTAACGCTTTGTTTAGTCTTTTTTTCCATATTTATCCCCTTTTCTCGCCTAATACCACAAGATATATGGTCTGTTTTCTTTTTAACACTCCATCCTGTGGAAAAAACAGTGGAAAATGTGAAAAACTCTTTGTATAATAAAACCTTTCCGTCAGCCCCATCCTATCACGGGGAAAAGGGGCTGTCAAGGGTAGGTGTAGCGGTCCTTCGTCTTTCGTCCCCCGGGGGTTTGGCCGAGCGCCCAGGGGGTCGCAACCCCCTGAGTAGCGAAAGCGACAGGGGTCTTGAGCACCCGCAGGTGCCATTTCGGAGCGCAACCGCCGTA
>CAZVRM010000290.1:0-2333 GCA_964629605.1 uncultured Oscillospiraceae bacterium | reverse complement strand
ATCCGGTGCCACACGCTGCCATCGAAGAAGATAGCCCCATCGATCCAGCCGCTTTCCTCGGTCCAGACGCTGATCCAGGCGTGGTACGTGCTGCCCGCGTAGCCCACCACCAGCTTGCAGGGGATCTCCTGGCTGCGGAGCATCGCCGTCATCAGGGCGGCGTAGTCGAAGCAGATGCCTTTTTTCTCTTCCAACACCGCGTCCAGATCCGGCAGGTAGCCGCTCCGGACAGTTTCTGCCCGTTCAAAGTCATAGCTGAGGTTGGCCACCACATAGTCATATACCGCCGCCACCTTTTGCAGGGGAGCGTCGATGCCCTGGGTCAGTTCCAGCCCGAGGGACACCGCATTTGTTGCCTCGGAGTAATTGACATATTGGTTGGGCCGCAGGAAGGGAGCAAATTCATCGCTCAGCGTCACATCAAAAGAAGCCGTCAGAACGGTGGCGTATTTCTTTCCTGTTACATTGATATAGATTCCCACCTCATAGCTGCCATTGCCGTCGGACAGGGGGAACACCGTCCACTCGCCCAGAGGCAGGTTGTAGCTGTAACGGGTGGTGGGGCCCTGGACCAGTACCTTCAGGCGGCTGTCGGTTTCGGTCAGATATTTGACCATCACATAGCCGTCGGCAGCGTTGGAATAGTCGATGACCGCGTCCTCACACCGGGTCTCAGCAGTTCCCGGGGCTTCCGCTTCCAGCACCACCGGAACTGCCGGGGCTGGAGGCTCCGTCATGGCCGCCGCCTCGATGGATGGATCGACGGTCTCCTGAACCACGGTGACCACCGTTTCCGCAGGTTCGGAGGTATGGGAGGCCGGTTCCTCCGCGGCGCAGCCGCAAAGCAGCAGGGCCAAAAGCAGGGGGATGATTTTTTTCACTGCCTCACCTCCAAAATTGTTGCGTAAAAAGGGAAAGACTGTTATAATTTCAGTAAATAAACGATTTTATCGTAGGTAAGGGGCAGGCCCCTCACCTACACAATGATAAATGAGGTGTCCCTATGGAAACCATTTACATCCAAATGCTGGGAGATTTCTCCCTTCGCGCCGGGGAAAACAAAATATCCGTCACCGATTCCCGCGGCAAGCGCTGCTGGCAGCTCATTGCATACCTGATCTGCCACCGGGGCCGAACCGTATCCCAAAACCGCATCATGGAATTGCTGTGGGGCGACGAGCCGGGCTGCGCCAACCCGGAAAATTCCCTGCGCACCACTCTCCACCGGACCCGCGCATTGCTTGACGGGCTGTGGGCAGGTGCCGGCAAGGAGCTGATCCGCTTCCGGGATGGGGGCTATTCCTGGAATGACCAGGTGGAAATCACCACCGATTTTCAGCAGTTTGAAACCCTGTGCCATCAGGGGGATCTGGAATCCTGCCAGGCTGCGCTGGCTCTTTACGGCGGCGAGTTCCTTCTGCGCTACAGCACCGAGGGCTGGGTCATTCCTCTGACCACCCATTTCCACAATCTGTTTCTGGAGGCCTCGGTTACTGCGGTGGAAAAGCTGTCAGCGCTTGGCAGCCATGCCGAGGCAGCGGAAATCTGCCGCCGGGCCGCCGCATCGGAGCCCTACCACGAGCCGCTGCACCGTCTGCTGATGCAGGAGCTGGCAGCCGCCGGGGATCAAAAGGGCGCCGCCACCGTTTACGATGCCCTAAGCAAGCGGCTGTTTGATGATTTCGGTGTCCGTCCCAATGAAGAGACCCGGGCTGTCTATCGTCAGGCGGTCCACTCTCCCTCTGACCGGACATTACCCATGGACGAGGTGCTGGAACATCTGCAGGAAGCCGAGGCCATTGCCGGGGCACTGCAGTGTGATTACGATTATTTCAAGGTCCTGTGCCATGTGGAGAGCCGCGCCATGGAGCGCAGCGGCAGCGCCACCCACATTCTTCTGCTTTCCTTAAGCAGCGGTACCGACAAACCCCTGACCAAGCGCAGTCAGGAGCGGATCATGGAGCAGCTGGGCAACGCCATCCGCACCAATCTGCGCCGGGGCGATACCTTCTCCCGGTGCTCTGTCAGCCAGTACATCATCATGCTGCCCAAGGCCAATTACGAGAACAGCACCATGGTCTGCCGCCGTCTGCTCAGCGCCTTCCATAAGGCCCACCCCCATGTGACCGCCAAGGTCAATTTCATGGTGCAGCCTTTGACGCCCAGCATTTGTGTACCATAATTTTTTAAGAGAACGGATTGCCACACCAGCGTGCGCGCTGGTTCGCAATGACAGTTGTGTTCGTTACATTCCACACCTAACCAGATGCGGCAGGGAACCCACTACCATGTCATTGCGAGGAGGACCATCAAAATGGTCCGACGTGGCAATC
>CAZVRM010000289.1:0-2341 GCA_964629605.1 uncultured Oscillospiraceae bacterium | reverse complement strand
CTGGTTACCTGGTTCTTCGCACTCTTCACCATGGGCGCCTTCAGCGGCGGCATCGTTGATCTGACCCTGGCTCAGGGCATGACCATCTTTGTCTCCTGCCTGCCCGCAGGCATCGGCGGCTGGCTGTCCGCAATCTTCCAGGGCCGTGTGGCTGCCGCTTCCATCAACATCGTTGCAAAGCGCCCCGACGCTGCTTCCAAGGGCATCATCCTCTGCGGTATCGTCGAGTTCTACGCCATTTTGTCCCTGCTGGCCTCCATCCTGCTGCTGATGAATGCGCTTTAATGCGCCCAGCGAGCCATAAGGAAAGGCGGTAAGCACCGTATGAATGGAATTGAAAAAATCACCGAGCGCATCGCTGCCGACTCCGGTCATGAGGCCAAGGTCCTGATGGACAGCGCCAAGGCCCAGGCTGCTGAGATCACCGCCGGCTATGCCGCCGAAGCGGAAAAGGACTACGCCGAAGCCATCCGACAGGGCGAAAAGGACGCTGCCGAGCGCATCGAGCGCATGAACGGCGTTGCTCAGTTGGAGGCAAAGAAGCTCCACCTCTCTGCCAAGCAGGAAATGCTGGACAAAGCTTTCGATCTGGCACTGAAAAATATGCTGGAGCTGCCGGAGGATCGGTACGCCGAGCTTCTTGTGAAGCTGGCCCTCAGCGCATCCTCCACCGGCACCGAGGCCCTGGTTTTCTCCGAGACAGACCGGGCCCGCTACGGCAAGCGCGTAGTCGTAGCTGCCAACGAACTGCTGGAACAGCAGGGCAAGACCGCAGCTCTCACCCTCTCTGAAGAGTCCCGTCCCTTCCAGGGTGGTCTCTATGTACAGAGCGGCAAGGTTGAAACCAACTGCACTTTCGCCTCCCTGGTGCGTCTCCAGCGCCAGAACATGGCAAAGGAAGTTGCAGACATTCTCTTCGCCTGATTTGTGCATACACTACCGATAGGAAGGAGGATGGGTCTTGCACAAAAAACTTAAAGACACAGATTTCCTGTATATTTCCGCGTCCCTGCGGTGTCAGGAGAACAGCCTTCTGAGCCGTGAACGCATGGAGCGGATGCTGGACGCCCGCACCAACGACGAAGCCGCCAAGGTCCTCTCCGAATGCGGCTACAAGGATCTGGAGCCTGTGACGGCCCAGAGCCTCACCCGCTCCCTGGACCAGGCAAGAGCCGAAACCTTTGCGGAGCTTGCCAAGTACGCCCCCAACACCGGCATCGTGGATGTATTCAGGGTCAAATATGATTATCACAACGCAAAAGCCCTTATCAAGGCAAATGCGAACGGTCAAAACGCCTCTGCCATGCTCATTGACGCAGGCCGTTATGCTCCGGAGGTCGTTACCACTGCCACTCGTCTTACCGAGGAAGAGGCCCCCAACAGCCCCCTGACTGAGGCATTGCAGACCGCCATCACCGAGGCGGCAGATGTACTGGCCGCCACCGGAGATCCCCAGAAGAGCGATTTTCTGCTGGATAAGGCCTGCTACGGCGAAATGCTGGCACTGGCAGAGCGGAGCCGCAGTAGCTTCCTTTTGGGCTACGTAAGGCTCCAGATCGACGCTGCCAACCTGAAGGCCGCAGTCCGTGCACAGCGGATGCACAAGGACACGGAATTCTTAAAGCGGGTCCTGCTCCCCGGCGGAAATGTTTCCGAGGAAGAAGTTCTCAATGCCAGCCTCTCCGGCGGCAGCCTGGAAAACACCTTCTACGGTGATCTTCAGGAAGCTGCCAAGATCGGCACTGCCGCCATCTCCGGCGGACGGCAGACCGAATTTGAAAAGGCCGTGGACAACGCCCTGGGCGCATACCTCAAAGGAAGCCACATGGTCCCCTTCGGCGACGCAGTGCTGATCGCTTTTGCCGCCGCCAAGGAAAACGAGATCACTGCCGCCCGCATCATCATGTCCGGTCGGCTCAGCGGCGTTCCTGCCGACTCTATCCGGGAAAGGCTGCGTGATTCTTATGTATAAAATTGCAGTCATGGGTGACCGGGACAGCATTCTGGGCTTTCAGGCCCTGGGCCTGGAGGTATTCCCCAGTGAGGACATTTCCGAAGCCCGCCGCACCCTGCACAAGCTCTCCCGCGGAGAATACGCGGTGATCTACATCACCGAACAACTGGCATCCCAGCTCTCCGCCGACATTGACCGTTATAAGGACTCTGTCACCCCCGCAATCATCCTGATCCCCGGCAAATCCGGTTCCCTGGGCCTGGGCGCTTCCGCCCTCCAGAGCGCTGTGGAACGTGCTGTGGGCGCGGACATCCTTTGATATCAGGAAATACACCGTAAAGGAATGATAGATTATGGCAACCGGTACTGTTGTCAAGGTTTCCGGAC
>CAZVRM010000288.1:0-2347 GCA_964629605.1 uncultured Oscillospiraceae bacterium | reverse complement strand
GGCGACGGCGTGCTCATCCTGAAGGAGCATGCTCCCGGCGTCACCCTGGAGGAGATCACCGCCCTGACCGACGCAGATTTCGTGGTGGCAGAGGACTTCCACGAAATGCAGGTTTGACAGGTGAGCCTATGGGAGATCGATTGTATGACAGCGCTGCCGTAAAGGCAGCTGCCGAATTTGCGAAAACCAAGCTGGCTCCCATTGCCGCCGAACTGGACGAAGAAGGCCGGGCCCCCGTTGAGCTGTTTGGGGAAATGGCAAAGCTGGGCTTCTTTGGGATGCGCTATCCCAAGGAGCTGGGCGGCAGGGGATTGACCGCCACGGAGAGCTATTTCGCGGTCTCTGAGCTGGCCAAGGCCAGCGCCGGTGTGGCGCTGCTGATTGAAGTCCACTGGATGGCGGTGGACGCCCTGCTTAAGTTCGGAACGGAAGAGCAGAAGGCCCGCTGGCTGCCCGACCTGCTCAGCGGCAAGCGCATTGCCGCCTATACCATCAGCGAGGCGCAGGCCGGCTCCGACGCGGCGGGCATCACCACCGTGGCGGAAAAGACGGAGGGCGGCTATATCCTGAACGGAGCCAAGTATTTCTCCACCAACGGCGGTGTGGCCGACCTGTACGTGATCGCCGCCAAGACCGATCCCGAGGCCGGAGGAAAGGGCATCAGCGTGTTCGTGGTGGAGATCGACAACCCGGGCTTCCGCATCAGCCCTAACATCCAGAAGCTGGGCTGCCGCAGCTCGGAAATGACCGCTCTGTCCTTCAAGGACTGCTTTGTTCCCGCCGAAAACCTTGTGGGCGCCGAAAACGGCGGCTTCAAGGTGGCAATGTACGGCCTGATCGGCGGCCGAGTGGGCATGGTGGCTATGGGTCTGGGCATTGCGTCCGCCGCACTGGACAGCGCCGCCGCCTACGCAAACCGCCGTATGGCCTTCGGCGCGGCGCTGGCAAAACTGCCTGCCGTGCAGTCTATGGTGGCGGAAATGCACGTGAAGGTGGAGACCATCCGCCACATGCTGCTGGCTGTCACCGACAAGATGGACAGGGGAGAGGATGTCTCCATTGACTCCTCCACCGCTAAGATCGCGGCGGCCGAAGCGGTCAACGAGGTCTGCCACAAGGCCCTTCAGATCCACGGCGGCCACGGCTATGTAAAAGGCAACCCCACCGAGCGCTACTACCGGGACGGCCGGCTGATGGACATCGGCGTGGGCGCGTCGGAAGTGCTGAAATCCGTGGTGGGCGGCAGCGTACTCAGAAGCTATAAATAAAACTCAGGAGGAATCAAACCATGGCAGAATTTCAGGTAAACGGCACCACGCTTTTTTACGAAGTGCTGGGCAATCCCGAGGGGAAAGAGACCATCGCCTTCTTGAACGGCGTGATGGCCTCCACCAGCAGCTGGGCCCTGCTGTACCCCATTTTTGAGAAGCTGGGCTTCCGGGTCATCCTGCATGACTTCAAGGGCCAGCTCAAGTCCGACAAGCCCGCAGGTCCCTACACCTTTGCGGAGCATTGTGCCGAGGCAAAGGCTCTGTTCGAGCATCTGGGTGTGGAGAAGCTCCATCTGGTGGGCACTTCCTACGGCGGTGAGGTGGCCATGAAGTTCGCCATCCTCTATCCCGAAATGGTCAAGACCATCTCCGTCATCGACTCCGTCAGTGAGTTGGACCCCGTTCTGGAAGGCTTTGTTCTGGGCTGGAAGATCCTCTGTGACACCGGCGACGGCGAGACCTTCTTCTGGGGCATGGTTCCCAGCATCTACGGCCCTGAGTTCGTGGAGAAAAACAAGGAAATGCTCTCTGCCCGTGCCAAGGCCATCAAGAGCAACCCCAACGGCTATCTGGAGGGCCAGAAGGTGCTGTATGACACCTTTGCTCAGGACGTGTATATGACCGACGAGCTGCACAAGATTCAGTGCCCAGCCCTGATCCTCTGCGGCACCGAGGACATCCTGAAGCCCCCCAAGTTCTCCCAGATCCTGGCGGACAACATCCCCGACTCCGAGTATGTGACCATCCCCAAGTGCGGTCACGTTTCCATTTTCGAGAAACCCAAGGAGCTGGAGTCTGCGATCTCCGGCTTCGTGCTGAAGCATTGTTAAACCTTCCTCTTTGGCCAAGGAGGGCCGCCGTCCGGCGGCCCTCCCGAACCACCCGACTTTGAAACGAACAGGCATTTTGACCTGATGAAATACAGATACGCGCACCGCATCACGGTGACGCGGAGAAAAGGAGGACCCAAGAATGAATCAACCCAACGTAGGCATCGTGGGCCTGGGGGTATATCTTCCCGAGAAGAAGATGACCGCAGCAGAGATCTCTGCCGCCACCGGCGGCAACTGGACCGA
>CAZVRM010000287.1:0-2356 GCA_964629605.1 uncultured Oscillospiraceae bacterium | reverse complement strand
AGCTTATGGTAGTTAAAGGATTCCGTCAGTTCGTCAATGATGCATTTACGAAGCTGCTCCAGATAGTGATGCAGCAGGAAGATCTCCTCACCATAGAAAAAGTAGAGTCTGCCAGGATCCTTGGCACGGATGGCCTGCTTCAGGCTCTGCAAAGTATCCGGTTGTTCCTGCTTTTTTGCCATGGTGTTCACCTCCTGAAAATAATGGTTCCCTGCAGATCTGTCCGATAAACTGCGCAATCAAACCGGGCCAGTCTCTCAAGTACTTCCTCCCGGGGATGACCGTAGCGATTGTCTTCACCTACACTGATCACAGCTGTTTTGGGACAGGTTGCCATCAGCAGTTCAAGGGAGGTTGCCTGATTGGAGCCGTGGTGTCCCACCACCAAAAGCTCCAGCTGAGGAAGCTGGGTCTGCTCCAAAAGGGCGCGTTCACCTGCGCTGCTGCGGTCGCCGGTTATCAGTATATCACAGTTTTGCGCCTGAAACAAGACACATACACTGCTTTCATTGTCATTTGCAGCAGAATCCGCCGGATAAAGTGTGATTTTTCCGTCTCCTATCGCAAGCTCGGAGGTTTTGGAAATGAGCCGTATTTTCTCCGGATAGGTCTGCTCGATCATTTCCCGGGTTCCGTTGCTGTCATAAATATCCGGCATATAGATCCTGTCTGCATCTACACTGGTCAAAAGATTCAGCACACTGCCAGCGTGGTCAGAATCATAATGGGTCAGGATCACACCGTCCAGGCGGAAGATACCCTGACTGAGCAGGAAATTGGCAACCGTATCGGCAGTCATCCCCGCATGCTCGCCGCCGCAGTCCACCAGGTAGTGTTCCTTTCCCTGCTGCAGAAGGATGCTTTGTCCCTGACCCACATCGATCACCGACACACGGGTGTCATCCAGCGCAGGTTCCAGCCAGGAAAGCGCAATGCAGACGCAGAGGCCAATGGTGATGCCTGCCGCTGTAATGCCGGGGTGTTTTTTCTTAAGCAGGAAAAAGGCGCCCAAAAGAATATACGCAAATATGAGCCAGCAAACAATATAGACGCTGTCTGTATACACAGCCGCAAGGGGAAAATCTGCCAGCAGGCCGGAAATACCCAGCACAGAGCGAACCGGCCATGCCGTGAGCCACGCGATTCCCTGCCCCAGCGGCAGCCAAATGACCGAGGCAACGCAGGCAATCATGATTCCGTAAAAAATAAAAGAGATCACCCACAAGGTCAGCAAATTTGCCAGAATGCCAACCAAACTCACCATGCCAAAATAAACGGCACACAGAGGAGTCGTCACCACCATAGCGCTGAGGGTCACGGACACAGAGCCGGTAAGCCAGCGGATCAGCTTTGCCGTTACCGATTTTCCTTTACTCTTCCGCTTCAGATTCCCCAACGACAGAAAATACTGCCGCAGAGGTTCGCTGAAAGCAAAAATACCGATCATACAGCCCACGGACAGCTGGAAGCTGACGGAGGTAATGGCCCTGGGATTCACGCCCAGAATGACAAGCACCGCAAAGGCAAGGGCTGTAGGCGGGTCATATTCCTTGTCCGCCAGCATTGCCAAAAGCATCAAAATCTGCATGGCACAGGCACGGATGATAGACGGTGTAAAACCGGCAACGGCCGCAAAGGCCAGCAGCAGAGGGATCCCGAACAGCGCATTGAGTGTTCTCTGGCGGCCAAATACCAGGTAAATCAGCGCAAAGAGGATGGAAACATGCAGGCCGGATACGGCAACCACATGGCGCAAACCGGTGACCTGAAAATTCCGGTCCTGTTCATAAGTAAAGTCGGTGCTGTCGCCCAGAAGCAGGGCTTTTGCAAAGCCAGCGGCATCTTCCGGAAACAGCAGTTCGATGCGTGACAGGAGCTTATGCCGCCAGATTGCCGGGTAGTCCCAAAAGCTCGTCTCTCCCGCGGCAGTGACCACTTCTGAAGTTTGGGTGGCAATCAGGAAAATACCTTTGCCCTGATGGTATGTGGGTTCGTGCTCCTCTCCACCCGGTGTATAACGAAGGCGGAACTCACCGGATACCACATCACCGGGGACAACCGTTCTGTCCTCATTGAGGTAACAGCGTACCTGATAGGTTTTTCCATCCAGCTCCACACGGCCGTCAAAGGCCTGTCCGTAGCTGGGCGTATAGCTGTAGTCGGAAGCCGTTACGGTGATCGGGACAGTTTCCCCATCATAGCTTCGGGCAGCAGCCAGGTACAGACTGTCATAACCCCAAAGCCAGGAAAATCCTACCACGCATCCAAATAATACCAAGGCTGTGATTTTCGCAGGTTTAGTCCTCAGCAAGAACATCGCCACGCAGCCGATCAGGCAAAACAGACCGATCAGCAG
>CAZVRM010000286.1:0-2374 GCA_964629605.1 uncultured Oscillospiraceae bacterium | reverse complement strand
AATCGGCGTTATCGGCGCCGACGTCCACGCAGTGGGCATCCAGATCCTGAACCATGCCTTTACTGACGCCGGATTCGATGTTACCAATCTGGGTGTCATGGTATCTCAGGAGGAGTACATCGCCGCTGCCATCGAAACCAAGGCCGATGCGATCATCATCTCTTCTCTGTATGGTCAGGGCGAGCTGGACTGCCGCGGCATGCGTGAGAAGTGTGACGAGGCCGGCCTGAAGGGCATCCTGCTCTACTGCGGCGGCAATATCGTCATCGGTAAGCAGGACTTCAATGAGGTCGAAAAGCGCTTCAAGGCCATGGGCTTTGACCGTGCCTTCGGCCCCGGTACCGCTCCCGAGACCACTATCGCTGCTCTGAAGGAAGACCTGAAGATCGAGGGCTAAGCAAATGCGCCCCGTATTGTTGATCGACTTCGGCAGCACCTATACCAAGGTGACCGCCGTTGATACCGAAAGTGAGACTCTGCTGGGCACTGCCGCTTCCTTTACCACCATCCAGACCGACATCAATGACGGTCTGAACAACGCACTGGCTCTGTTGGAGGAAAAGACCGGCAAGCTGGACTTCGCAGCCCGCTACGCCTGTTCCTCTGCCGCCGGCGGCCTTCGTATGATTGCCTCCGGTCTGGTTCCTGAATTGACTGCCGAGGCAGCCAAGCAGGCCGCTCTGGGCGCCGGTGCAAAAATCGCGAAGATCTATTCTTATGACCTGACCGAAGACGACGTGGAGGAGATCGACAGCTTAAAGCCCGACATCTTCCTGCTGGTCGGCGGTACCGACGGCGGCAACACCGCCACCATTTTGAACAATGCCAAAATGGTCGCCACCTGCAAGCATGATTTTCCCGTGGTCATCGCAGGCAACCGCAGCGCTGCCCGTCAGTGCCAGCGGTATCTGGAGGGTCGTGAGACCTTTATCTGCGAAAACGTTATGCCCAAGTTCGGGCAGCTGAACATCGAACCCGCCCAGTCCCAGATCCGGGAGCTGTTTCTCCGGCGCATCATTCAGGCCAAGGGTCTGTCCCGCGCCAGCGAGCTGATCTCCGGCATCATGATGCCCACCCCTTCTGCCATGATGCGCGCTATGCAGCTGCTGGCTGAAGGCACGGCTGAGGAGCAGGGCATCGGTGATCTGCTGGCACTGGACGTGGGCGGCGCCACCACCGACGTGTATTCCATTGCCGACGGCATGCCCCAGGACGCCCAGACGGTGTACAAGGGTCTGCCTGAGCCTTATGTGAAGCGCACGGTGGAAGGCGACATCGGTATGCGCTACAGCATCCACGGCATCGTGGACGCTGCGGGCATCGATCGGATCGCAAAAATCTCCGGCATCGAGGCCGAAAAGGCCCAGGCCATGGTGGATCATCTGTCGGAACACACCGATGAGGTGCCTACCAGTGAGGAGTGGGAGCGTCTGGACTTTGCTCTGGCAGCCATGGCCTGTGAAACGGCGGCTCGCCGCCACTCCGGCTCTACCGAGGAAGCCTATACCATGGCCGGTAAGGTATTTGTCCAGACCGGCAAGGATCTGCGCCCTGTGCGCCAGATCATCGTCACCGGCGGCAGCTTGATCCATACCAAGCGCACCGGCGAGATCGCATCCCACGCACTTTTCGACCCCGCGGAGCCCATGTCCCTGCGCCCCATGAAGGCACAGGTGCTGGTCGACCGCAGCTATATCCTTGCAGCCATGGGCCTGCTGGCCGAATATGAGCCTCTGGTCGCGCTGCACATCATGAAAAAGGAGCTGATTCCTGATGGATATCAAGAATAAAAAGATTTCCGAGGGCGAATTTCACGCGCTGCGAAATGAAATTCTGACCCAGTGGCCCACCGGTAAGGATGTCAACCTGCAGGAAGCCATCGATTACCACAAGGCTATGCCCGAATACCGCGACTTCTCCAAGAAGCTGATCAACGCCAAGAAGAACGGTGATACCCTGATCCAGCCCCGCGCCGGTGTTGCTCTGGTCAACGAGCACATCGAGCTGCTGACCTATCTGCAGGACAAGGGCGAAGCTGACCTGCTGCCCTCCACCATCGACTCCTACACCCGTCAGAACCGCTACGCCGAAGGCGAAGTCGGTATCCAGGAGTCTGTCAAGGCCGGTCGTTCCATGCTGAACGGCTTCCCCGCCGTTAACCACGGCGTGGCCGCCTGCCGTCGCGTTGTCGAGTCCCTGCACACTCCCGTTCAGGTTCGTCACGGCACCCCCGACGCTCGTCTGCTGACCGAGATCACCTATGCCGGTGGTTTCACCTCTTACGAGGGCGGCGGTATTTCCTACAACCTGCCCTACGCTAAGAACGTTCCCATGGAGAAGACCATCCGTGACTGGCAGTACGTCGACCGTCTGA